>JACDBQ010000517.1 GCA_013694845.1 Acidobacteriota bacterium | reverse complement strand
CGCTGGCCGACCTGCAGCAGCGCGTCGAGCGCGGCGAAACGGTGTTCATCGATTTCACCGCCGATTGGTGCTGGAGCTGCAAAGTCAACGAACGGACGGTGCTCGCCTCGTCCGGCGTGCAGGCCCGGCTTCGTGACCTGAACGTGACCACCGTCAAGGCCGACTGGACGAGGCGTAATCCCGAGATCACCCGGCTGCTGGCGAAGTTCGGCCGTGTGGGCGTGCCGTTCTACGTGGTGTTCCCGGCCAATCGGCTCTCGCAGCCGGTGGCCCTCTCGGAGATCATCACGCCGGCGTCGGTGATCGACGCACTCGATCGTGCCGGTCCAAGCATCACCGTACGCAATCCTGACGGGACAGGCCTATGACCGGACAACCGTCGACCATGCACACGACGCTCAGCCTCGCCTTCGTCTGTCTCGCGGTTGCCGCTTTTCGCGCGGATCCGGCGGCATCCCAGGACGAACCGTCGCCGGCGCTTCTGGAGTGGCGGAAGAAAGTCATCGAAGCGAAGGGGCTGGACGACGAGACACAGAAGCGGGAAGCGATGGTGGCGCTCGTGCGAGAGGCGTTGGTCGGGAGAGAGGTCAGGCTGGCCGGCACCACCCACCAGGACAAGGTGCATCAGGAGGACAACCAGCCGGCGCCCATCGTCAACTTCGATCCGCGGCTCAACCAGAAGAGCTCGGCGCAATCGCGTCAGGGCACGCCGACGCGTTCGCTGCAGGGAAACTTCGGCTACTACTTCAGCTATCGGGGCGCGGGCTACGTCGTCATCGGGCCGGCGGCGCTCGATCCCCGCAACCCGGTGTTCACCCGGATGGCCGCCGAGCACGAGCTGTTTCACGCCAAGACGCATGTCGGGGATTCCCGTCCGTCCGAGGCTCGCGAGCTCGAGACCTGGACGCAGATGTTCGTGACCTACTTCCACGAGGTCATGGCCTACAACCAGCGATGGGCGCCAATGCTCGCGTACTACGACGATGCCGACACCGGCGAGCGCACGGGGGCGATCGACCGGCTGGCGACGTACTACCGCACGCCGCCGGGTGACGACGCCGCGAAAACAATAGTCCGCACCGCGTTCGAAGAATGGCTGGCGCGCAGGAAGAAGGACACAGCCGCATCGAAGCTCGTGGCGGATCTGGAGAAGGCCCTGCGGGCCGGAGGAGTTATCGAACAATGAAATCCACGATCGCACTGGCCACGTTTGCCCTGATCTCATTGACTGGAGCGCCTTCAGCGTTCCAGGAGAAGCCTGCCGCCGCGCCGAGTGAATGGGAAAAGAAGGTCATCGAGGCGAAAGCCATCACCGATGAAACAAAGAAGGGTGAGGCGATGGTCGCTCTCGTGCGTGAAGCGTTGGGCTCGAAGGAAGTGCGGTTGTCGGGCACTGCGCACGCGGACCAGGTGCATCCTGAGGACAATCAGCCGGCGCCGGCCGTCAACTTCGACCCCCGCATGAATCTCAAGAACTCATACGCGACCCAGGCACGGCGTCTGGAGACCAGCCCGGCCTATTACTTCCTCGGCAAGGGCACGCCGTACGTGGTGCTTGGGCCACGAGCACTCGACCCGCGCGGCCCGGCCTTCACGCGGATGCAGGCCGAGCACGAATTGTTTCACGCCAAGACCCACGTCGGCGACCCACGGCCGGTCGCCGACCGTGAGCTCGAGACCTGGACGCACGTCTTCGTGACCTCTTTCCACGAAGTGCACCCGTTCAAGCAGAAGTGGGCGCCGCTCGTGACTAACTATGAAGAGGCCGATCCCGGCGAGCGGAAGGCGGCGCTCGACAAGCTGGTGGCCTACTACCGCACGCCGACGCCTGCGGTTGACGATGCCGGGAGGGCGATCATCCGTACGGCGTTCGACGAGTGGCTGAGCCGCCGCAAGAAGGACGCTGACAGCAGCTCGTCGATGCTCGTCCACGATCTCGAGAAGGCCCTCGCGCCATCAGCGCCCGACAAGGATTAGACACCGCCAGACGCCCGGCGACGTCGTCGTATCACTCGATGCGCGAAATGCCTGGCAGGTTGTCGAAGCCCTGGTCGAAGCTCATGATCCCCGATACGCCGTGGCCCTGCATGACGGCCGCGTGCAGCCCGTCACGGGCCGACAGCGTCCGCCGCTCGAGAACGATCGCGCGAGCGCGATCGACGTCAGCCAGTGCGATGGCGAAGACCTCGTCGGTGATCGCGGCCAGGACGTCCCACGCCGGTTGGATGGCATCCCGGCGGCCAAGCGCGGTGTAGCGGTGCAGGATCTCCTGGAACACCTCGGCGCTGGTAACCAGCTTCTGGCCGTCTGCGACGGCGCGCTCCAGCAGACGCTGTGCGTCCAGCTTGTGGGGGTGCGGACTTCCCACCAGATACATCGGGACGTTCGAGTCGACGAAGATCACGCGTCCGCTTCGGCCCGGCCGCGGGCGATCTCATTGAGCATCTGGTCGATGTCGGCCGTGGGAAACGCCTGACGGCTCGCCGCCCGAATCGCTGCCAGCTTGCGTCCCCGGTCCGGGCCGGGCTCGTTGCGGCGGGCGGTCCTGAGCACGCTCCGCACCCACTCCGACACGCTCGTGCGACGACGCCGGGCGATCCGCTGGATCTCGCGCAGCTCAGCTTCATCCATTACCACCTGCAGCCTGATACTCATGCTATGAGTATATCGCACTCTGGATAGGAGCCGTCGTGGGGTCACCGTGCTCAACCCTCGGGGGCGGATGGACCGCCCCGGCGATCAGCGGGTGGATCCCGGCGTCGGAGCGCGCGCGCGGCGCTCTGCCTGCCCCCCCAATCCAGACCCACCCGGCCCGCGTAGTACTTGGGCGCAGTTACCGGGGGCCGCAGTCACGGCCTGCGCCCTGGACTGAGCGTGCGGGAGGGAAGCAGTGTCCGGGCCGCGGGCCGCCCCCCGGCGGCGCCCGTGTCTGCAGGGTGGGCAGCACCGGACCCTGGGGTTCAGCTCGTGACGATATGATCGTGGACTCCGTGACATCCACTCGACAACCGATGCCCGCGCGGGTATTGCTGCCTCTTCTGGGAGCCCTCTTCTTCTTCTCGGGTGCGAGCGCGCTCGTCTACCAGTTGCTCTGGCTGCGGATGCTCGGCCTCGTGTTTGGCGTCACGGTTCACGCAGCCAGTACGGTCTTCGCAAGCTTCATGGCCGGTCTGGCTATCGGCAGTTATGCCGCCGGACGCCTCGCCTCGCGCGTCGGGCGGCCGCTGATGTGGTTCGGTGCGGCCGAGGGGCTCATCGCGGTCACCGCCCTGCTGACGCCGTGGGTTCTGCACGGCCTGGAATCGCTGTACGGATCCCTGCATCCCTCGCTTCCCGACTCGCTGGCGGCGCTCACCGCGGTGCGGTTCGCCATCGCCTTCTGCACGCTGATCGTGCCGACTGCGTTGATGGGCGCGACCCTGCCTCTGATCATGAAGTCATCGCTGTCGCGCTCCGCGGTGACCGGCGCCCGGTTCGGGATCCTCTACGCGGCCAATACCAGCGGGGCCATTGCCGGGACACTGGCGGCAGGGCTGTGGCTGATTCCCGCGATGGGCATCCGCCGAACCTTCCTCGTCGCCGCCGCGGCGAATCTGTCTGTCGCTATGGCGGCGGTGATCGTCGGGCTACGTGCAACGCCGTCCGCGGAGGGACCCGACCTCGCCGCAGAGCTGCCGGCCCGCCCGCCCGAGATCGGTGGCTCCGCGCGTCGCGTCGTGCTGGCGGTGTTCGCACTCTCCGGATTCACCGCACTCGCGCTGGAGGTCGTCTGGTTCCGCGTGAACGTGCTGGTGCTGCGGCCGACCGTCTATGCGTTCGCCATCATGCTCGCCACGGTGCTCGCGGGCATTGCGCTCGGGAGCGCCGCCGTAGCGCCATGGTTGAAACACAAGCGTAACTGGCTCATGACGCTGGCGCTCGCGGAATTGCTCATCGCCGCCGCGGGATTACTCTCGTTCGCAGCCCTGGAAGCAGCGCCGGCCCTGATCACGCTCGCGGAGGGTGCTCTCGCCTTCCTGCCCGCCTACCTGATCCCACTCATCGTCACCAGCGTGCTCACGATTCTGCCCACGATGTTGTTGATGGGGGCGGCGTTTCCGATCGGGCTGCACCTGTGGAGTGCAGGCGCCGGAAGCGCCTCCGCCGCCGCGCGCCGGGTCGGCACGTTCTACGCGCTCAACGTGTGCGGCTCCATTGCCGGATCCCTGGCGGCAGGTTTCGTTCTGCTGCCGCTGCTTGGCAGCCGCACCACGCTCATCGTCATCGGCGCCATCACGGCAGCGGCGGCGATGCTGCTGCTTGCGGTGGATCGGTCTCCGTTGCCGCGGCGGCTGATGGTTGCGGCAGCCGGGCTGACGGTCCTTGCCCTGATTCGCGTGCCGGACCCGTTCGAGGTCTTTCTCGCGCAGCGCTTTCCCGGGTTCCCGATGCTGTGGCATCAGGAAGGGGTGCAGACGACAGTCAGCGTGCATCAGGCCGGCGAGCGGCGCGTGATGTTCCTGGATGGCCTCCATCAGGCCAGCAGCGTCGGATCGATGGTCCTGACCCATCGCAGAATCGGTCATCTGGGTCCGGCTCTTCACCGTCGGGCGAGCGACGTGCTCGTCGTGGGTCTCGGTGGTGGGGCCACCGCCGGCGCCGTCAGCCAGTATCCATTCGCGCACACCGATGTCGTGGAACTGTCACAGGCGGTCGCGGCCGGCGCCACGTTCTTCTCCGACATCAACTACGACATCTTCAACCGCCGCAACGTCACGCTGCGCGTGGACGACGGACGCAGCCATCTCCTGCTGTCGGGCAGGAAGTACGATGTGATCACCGCGGACATCATCCAGCCCATTCACGCGGGTGCCGGGAATGTGTACTCCGCCGAGTATTTCTCGCTCGTGCGCTCGGCGCTTCGCGACGGCGGGCTCGCGGTCCAATGGGTGTTCGGGACCGACGCCGAGTACAAGATGATCATGCGCACGTTCCTGTCGGTGTTCCCCAATTCAACTCTCTGGGCCGACGGCAGCCTGATGGTCGGGAGCGTGCACCCGCAGGAGCTCTCGCGGGCCGACTTCGAATGGAAGTTGCAGGTGCCCCCGGTGCGCGAGGCGCTCGCCACGGTGGGGGTCACGTCCTTCGATGATCTACAGCGGCTCTACACCGCGGGGCGTCCCGAGATGCGCCGCTTCGTGGGGCGCGGGCCCATCCTCACGGACGACCGGCCGGCGGTGGAATACTTTCTGGCCCTTCCCCGTGCGGCGGTCGATCTGTCGAGTCTTCGCGGCGACGTCCGCGACATCATCAGGGAATGACCTGTTCGACATCGACCTGCAAACTCCGATCGCAACGCGACCGAGGTCACCGCGCGGCGTCGTTCAGCGTCCAGTCGTAGTCGAGATAGCGGATCGCAGGCGTCCCGGTGCGTGCGTGTGCCGAGGCCACCGCCGAGCCGTACTTGACCACCACCCCCAGAATCCCGCGTTCCCTCGAATCTCGCTGGCCGGGCACGATCGGGGCGAATTGCGCGACGAAGTCGTCGCCATACCATTTGAAGATGCTCGAGACCCGGATCGTGTCGCCGGTGCGCTGCAGCCCTTCGGCACTGGCCAGTTAGGTCCGGCCGGCTGCATCCAGTTGCGCGTCGAGCGTGCCCGCGCGGTATGGTTCCGCCGCCAGGGGCGGGCAGCTGGTCGACGCGCAGCTGATCGCGAAGTGGACGCGCGCGTCCTTGAACTCGGGCCGCAGGATCCGATGTTCGATGTCGTCCAGGCTCACCACCCGGCCGGCCGCCCGCCAGTGCCGCGTCGTCCACACGCCGTCGATCTGGCGAATGCTGTTGCGGGGGAGCGGGTCAGCCAACCTGCGCGGATCGGATAGTGATCCACGATCGCACGGAGGGTGAACACGTTATAGGCGTTGACCCAGAAGGCCAGGCGCTGTTCTCGAGTCCATGCCGGTTCGGCGCGGGCTGTCGTCGAGTCGAGCTCGGCGACGGCCCGATCGAGCCCCGTGCGGTTGGCGAGAAGCGATGGGTAGTCCACGTCCGGCGGTCTGACGTGTGAACGCAGCACGCCGGCATACCAGGCGTAGTCGTGATCGAACTGCTCGGCCATGAGAGCCGGCGCCGCCAGAAGGAGCGAGGCGAGCAGGACCAGCTGGATCGGTCGATTCCAGATCTTCCTCACGAGGGTTCCGGCAGCTCCGACTTCAAAGCGTTCCTCGCGGCGCGAGTGGCGATGACGACGACCGCAACGGTCGCCACCAGCCCGGCCGCATAGAGGGCGGTTCGCACTCCGCCCGTGCCGGCCGTGGTCGTGGTCAGCTCCGCCGCGGCGGGGGCGAGCGAGCCGAGATACACGTACAACGCGGTGCCGGGCAACATGCCGATGAACGACCCGAGTACGTAGCGTCCAGTAGTCACGCGGGTCAGACTGAGAATGTAGTTGAGCAGGTTGAAGGGCACGAGGGGCGAGAGCCGCAGGAGCAGCACGAGCTTGAACCCTTCCCGCCCGACCGCGGCATCGATGGCCCGAGCGCGCCGGGACTCACCGACCTTCTTCGCCGCCCAGTCGCGCAGCGCAGTGCGCCCCAGCAGAAACGCGCAGGTGGCGCCCGTGACACTCGCCGGCGACGCCACGGCCAGGCCCCACACCGGACCGTAGGCGAACCCCGCCGCCAGCGTCAGGATCGAACCGGGAAGCAGCGCAACGGTGCTCACCACGTAGACCGCGAAGAACAGCGCGACGCCGGCCGCGCCCGTGCCTCGGGCCCGCTCGGCGAGGCGAATCGTCCAGTCGGCGACCGGCAGCAGGTAGATGCCGGCACCAACGCCGGCCAGCACGACCCCCACGACCAGCGCCCGCATCCACGTCATCGACGCCCCCTCTTCATCCCGCACCCCGCACCCGCAACCCTACCGCGTCCACCGGAAATACCGTTCGAACCATCGCTTGACCCCCGGGGTCAGCGACTGCCGCCGGTAGGCGTCGCCAGCCTTCCGCAGCGCTTCGGCCTGCGTCGGATATGGATGCACGGTCGCCGACAAGTCGGCGAGCGTGCCGCCATGGCCCATGGCATACACGACCTCGCCGATCATTTCGCCGGCATGTGGCGCGACGATCGTGCAGCCACGGAGCCGACCGCGTTCGTGATGCACGCGGACGAATCCATCCGTCTCGTCGTCAACGATCGCGCGATCGACCTCGCAGAGTTGGACGGTCACCGTCGCGAGGCGACTATCGGCCTGGGCCGCCTCGGCCAGGGAGACCCCGACGTGGGCGACTTCGGGATCCGTATAGGTCACCCATGGAATCACCAGCGCGCTCGCTTTCCGGCGCCCGAAAAACAGGGCGTTCTGCAGCACGATGCGAGACATGGCGTCTGCCGCATGGGTGAACTTGAACACCGAGCACACGTCACCCGACGCATACACGCGGGGATTCGACGTCTGCAGTCGGTCGGTCACCACCACGCCCTGCTTGCTCGATTGGATGCCGGCCGCATCCAGATGGAGATCTTCGAGGTTGGGGGCCCGCCCCGCGGCGACCAGGATGGCGTCGCCCGACACCGACGACGCTTCCGTCCGCCCGGCGACACTCCGCAGCAATTGAACCAGCACGTCGCCGTCGACGTGATCCACACGGTCCAGGCGCACGCCCAGCTCGAAGTGAATACCGTCCCGGAGCATGCTGCGGCGGACGACGGCGGCCGCGTCGGCGTCCTCCCGCGGAAGGATCTCGTGCGACTGGTCGAGTACCGTGACCGTCGAACCGAACCTCGCGAACGCCTGCGCGAGCTCGCAGCCGATCGGTCCCGCTCCTATGATCAGCAGCCGTTTCGGCAGCACGGTCAGATCGAAGATGGTCTCATTCGTGAGATACGAGACGCCGTCCAGGCCGGGGACCGGCGGGGCTACCGGCCGGCCACCAGTCGCGATGACCGCGCGCCTGAAGCGCAGGCGGCTGTTGCCGACCACCACCGTTTCCGTGTCCGCGAACCGGGCCGACCCGAAGAACACGTCGATTCCTGCTCGACGCACGCGCTCGGCGGAGTCGTTGACCGCAATCGATGCGCGACGTTCGCGCATGCGTCGCATCACCGCGCCGAAGTCGATATCGACGCTCGGCGCCGTCACACCCAATGCGGCGGCGCGGCGCAGCTCGCCGATCGCGCGCGCGGACCTGATGATGGCTTTCGACGGTACGCATCCCGTGTTCAGGCAATCGCCGCCGAGCAGATGCCGCTCGACGAGGGCAACGCGGGCGCCGAGCCCCGCGGCGCCCATCGCGCTGACCAGGCCCGCCGTGCCGCCCCCCAGGACGACCAGATCGTACCTGCCCACGGGCTCTGGCGTGCTCCAGTCGGCGGGATGCACCAGGGCCCGCACGGCCGCCGTCGCGTCGTCCGGATGGGCCTCGTTGGGTGACGACTGTCGCCTCAAACCGACGGTCATCGGCGAGTCGCTCACGGGCGGGACCTCGGCACCGCGGAGGGCTTCGGTGAACTGCGCCCCCGCAGTGGCCACTCCTCGGCAAGCAGTAGCAGGACGGCCGCGAAGATGATCAGCGAGGGGTAGAACAGCGCGCTGGTGCCCTTCAGATACCAGCCCCAGGGATCCACGATCGAGCGCCAGACCCCCGCGAGCGTGGCGCCCGTAATCACGGTAAGCGCGGGATATGACACACGCTTCCAGATCCCGGTCATCACCAGCAAGCCGAGGAGAATTTCGACCACGCCAAAGGCGTTCATCATCCAGCGATCGCTGAACCATCCGAAATAGAACCCGTCGGACACCCGGATCCCGTGCGCGGGATTCACGAGCTTGTCGGCACCCCAGATGATCATCAGATACCCGATCGATGCTCTGAGTAACGTACGCGCGAGTCTGGATGACATGTTCGGCATGGCTCAACCGAGCTTCGCGGACGCCACACCGACGATGCGATGCGTGCGTTCGTTCTGCAGAAACGCGACCACCCGGAGATGTCGCGCCGACCAGTCCCGGTCGAGCTCAATCTTTTTCGAGAACTCCCCCGCTGATTCGCCTGCGTCGAGCGAGCCGATCGTATGCAGGGCTCGCACGACCGCATCGTGCCTCAGCCGCCGGCGAGCATTCTCTCCTCGCGTCACATCAGTCACGAGATTGTCCTCCACGATAGCGATCATGACCCGGGTCGTGCCCTCCCGCGCGACAGGGGGCAGGGTGCTGACAGACACCCGCACGGTCGTTGCCAGGGCAGCCGGCGGCGTCGCGGAAATCATGACGGTCGCGCGCTCACCGCTGGCAGCGTCGATCAGCGCCCGACGTACCTCTGACAGATCGCTGCCGACGACGCCGATCCTGCCATCGACGACGAGTTGAGGCGTGTAGACTCCGTTGGGGCTTGCGATCGTCGTCGCGTATTCAGTCTGACGCTCGGTGAACCGGGGGCTCGAGAACGGGTCGCGCCACCCCAGACGGTTCCAGTAGTCGACGTGCTCGCTGATGGCGATCACCTCCACCCCGTCGATCGGCTGATCGGCGATGAGGCGGCGCAGCAAATCGTCGGCAGCCGGGCAACTGGAGCACCCTTCCGACGTGAAGAGCTCAGCGAGAACAGCGACGCGCGGAGCGCGTGCCTCGCCGGGGCCGGCCTGTCCCGTCGTCAGTCTCTGCAGACCGACGACGGCCGTAACGGCCAGCGCAGCAGCGACAAAGTGTCTGAAGTAGGTCATCGGGATCCTCGAGTGTTCCAGGCTGAGGAGCACAAGGCTCCTGCGCTGTCTCTCGGAGATATACCAGCAGGATGGTTGTTTATTCCTGCCCGATGCCGAGAATGTGAGATCCGGGCCCCGGTGGTGGCCGACTGGGAATATTCTGGACGGGGCTGGGTATTACCCGACATACAGGCAGATCACTGCCGGCGGTTGACAGCAGGATGCCAAGCGAGACACACGCGACCGAGACTCTGCGGGCCGAGTTCGAGGCCACCATCCTGCCGCATTTCGACGGCGCCTTCCGCCTGGCCATGTGGCTGATCCGGGACCGAGTCGAGGCCGAAGACGTCGTCCAGGAAACGTTTTCTCAGGCCCTGCAGTCGTTTCACCGCTTTCAGCGGGGCTCGAATGCGCGGGCGTGGATCCTGACCATCATGCGGCACGTGCGAGCCAATCGAAACCGGACCCGCCGCCGCAGCCCGCTGGACCTTGACGGCGAGGATCAACTCCAACGGGTCCCCGCCGTCGAGCAGACGCCCCAGCACGTCACCGCCGGGGAAATACTGGAGGCGCTCGCCGTGCTGCCGGCCGGTTACCAGGAGGTCGTCCTGCTCTGCGACGTCGAGGACCTGAGCTACCGGGAAATTGCGAGCGTGATGGACCTTCCCATCGGCACGGTGATGTCGCGGCTGCACCGCGCGCGCAGGCTTCTTCGTACGGCACTGGCCGAGTACGCCGCGGGCCAGGGTATCGGACGACGTGATGAGGACGCTGGTGACAACCCGAATGCACAGGTGCATGGTGAATCCCGATGAAATGTGTTGAGTTCCGCGGCATGGCCGAGTCGTATCAGGCCGGAGAACTGCCGGTGGATACCAATCACGAGGTCATCGCCCATCTGGACGGGTGTGCCGCCTGCCGCGGCGAGCTCGAAGCGCGGGTGGCTCTGCGGCTGACACTGCGGGCGGCGTTCGAACACTCGCCGACGCTGGCGCCGGACACGCGGTTCGTGGCCGACGTGCGCAGCCTTCTCACGGGTCGCAGTACCTCGCAGGGCCGCTTCGGCGGGCGGACGTCGTGGCTGGCGATGGCCGCCACTCTGATACTGGTGGTGGCTGCGGGATGGGCGCTCGGCTGGGGACCGGGTCGTCCACTCAGCCGGCCTGGTGGGGGGTCAGCAGCGGTGAGCGCCCTGGCCGCCCATGCGGCTGGGGATCATCGGTATTGTGCGCTGGAGCACGCGCTCGACGAACCGGTTATCTCGCTGGAGGAAGCAGCGCGCCGCTACAACCCCGCCTACGCCTCGCTGCGTGACGTCGTCGCCCAGTCAGCGCCGGTGCGCGAAGGCGGTCTGGAGATTCTCGGCGCCCACTGGTGCGTGTTCAAGGGACAGGCATTCGGTCACGTGATCGCACAGAGAGGCGATCACGTCGTCTCGATCCTGGTCGCGCCAACCAGCCAGGCGTCGGCGGCCGGTTCACCACCCTCGACCTGTCAGTCAGCGGATGGGTTGCAGGTGGCGTGTTTCGACGCGCGTGGCCACGGGGTATTCGTCGTCTCGGACCTGGCAGAAGGCGACGTCCTTCAGCTCGCCCGCAGCCTGGCGCCGGTTCTGCAGGCCTATCTCGCGGAGGCGTAGATGATGGCGGTTGGCGGTCGAGGCTCGCAGTGAAAACGCTCAACTGGGTCTCCGGCGGGCTGGTCGTCACGTTCGCTGTGGTCGTCGGTTGGAGCGAACGCCGGAGGGCGCTGCGCCCGCGGGTTGAGCCGCAACTTTCCCACACCAGCCGGAACCTTGCGATCGCAGCGTGCGGCGCCCTCGCGCTCCAGTTCGCCGAGCGGCCGGTCGTCAGCCGCGTCGCGGCGCTGGTGGTGCGCCGCCGATGGGGACTCTTACAGCGGACGCGGCTGCCGAAGTGGCTCGAGGTAGGCGCCGCGATGCTGCTGATGGACTACACGCTGTACGTGTGGCATGTCCTCTGTCATCGCACGCCCCTGCTCTGGCGAGCGCACGCCGTGCACCACATCGATCGCGACCTGGACGCCTCGACGGCGCTTCGCTTTCACTTCGCGGAACTGACGGCTTCTGTCCCGTGGCGCGCCGGCCAGGTGGCGTTGATCGGCGTCTCCCCGGCCGCGTTGTCCGCCTGGCAGACCTGGCTGACGTTGTCGATCCTCTTCCATCACTCGAACCTGGCGCTGCCGGTTGGTGTGGAGCGAGCGATCGGCCGGTTCATCGTGACGCCGCGCATGCACGGCATTCACCACTCGATCGAGCATGAGGAAGTGAATGCGAACTGGTCGAGCGGTCTCACCGTCTGGGACTGGCTGCACGGGACACTGAAACTAGACGTGCCTCAGCGGTCGATCACTGTCGGGGTCAGGTCGTTCGAGGATCCGGAACGGGTTCGCCTTCCGGAGATGCTGATGCTTCCCTTCACCGCCACTCCGCTGCCTGACTGATCCCGAGCGCGACCCGCCTGAGCGCTGCACCCGACCATGGCTCTCCTGCAAATTTTCAGACCGTGAGCCGAATCTCCTCGAGCCCTTTCCTCGTGATGGCTGGCACCACCGCTTCAGACGCCGGGAAACCGACAGGAATCAGCAGGAACGGCTTTTCGTTGCGCGGGCGAGCCAGTATCGACGACAGAAATTTCATCGGGCTCGGCGTGTGAGTCAATGTGGCGAGCCCGGCCACGTGCAGGGCGGCAAGGAGGAAGCCGCAAGCGATGCCGACCGATTCCGACACATAGTAGTGTTTGATGTGGCGCTCCCCTCCCTCGTCATCCGGTTCGATTCCGTAGTCGACCCGAAACACCACAATGAGGCAGGGTGCGGTTTCGAGAAACTCCTTGGTCCAGTCGGTACCGAGCGGAGCCAGCGCGGAAAGCCAGTCATCGGGTGCACGACGACCGTAGAACGTCCGTTCTTCTTCTTCAGCTGCTTCCCGAATGCGCCGCTTCACGTCCGGGTCGCGAACGACTACGAAGCGCCACGGCTGCATGTTCGCGCCCGACGGCGCGGCCCCCGCAATGGCGATCGCTCGATCGATTAGGTCGTCTTCAACGGGAGCGCTGGAGTAGTGGCGCACCGTACGGCGCTTCGCCATGCGGCTCTGGAACTCGGTCAGCCTCGAGCGCTGGTCGTCGGCCGACAGCGTCTCGAATTCCAGCGGAATCGGTCGGTAGGTGTAGTCACGTGCCATAGGTGGCTGCCTCGTCACGCGCGGGGCGAGCACAGTGTCCCATATTGATCACGTGGATCATCGATAGAGCACCGTCTCTGGATGCTGGGCGTACCAGCCGAACCAGAACGCCCGATGCGCGGCGACGCGCGGCAGGCGCTCCCCCGTTTCCCGCACGAGCGCGTCAGGCATCGGCGTCCATCGCTTTCCTTCCCGATCTCGGAGCTGTCCTGACCCGTCGCGCCCCTCGAACGTGAACGCACCACGTTCATACAGCACGTTCGCGCCGCCCGCTGACGTCGCGACAATGAACCCCTTTCCTCCCGCGTCGAAGGCGAAGACGTTTTGTCGGCGCAGCAAGTCGACGGCGATTGCAACCGGAGCGCTGCCGGCCCCGATCACATCAGACCGGACGACGAACACCTCCGCCTTGTTGCGCAGGCGCTTATCGAGAGCCGGCACCTCGAACATCAGCCGGTCGGTGCCGAAGTAGTCGCGGTACGCGGCGCCTTCGCCGTAATCGCGTTTGAACCCGGTGTCGAGCGACAGCACCGTCGTCGCCGGGTGATCTCGACGCCATTCCCCCCAGGTGGTCGTTACCACCGCCAGCGTTTTCAGTCGGAGGCCGGTTCCGACCAGCGAACCGACCACCGGGGCGCCGTCGAGCGCCGACCACAAGCTCCGGGTCTCGTCATCGAACATCAGCTTGTTGGATCGATACAGCAAGCCGCTCGTCCCGAAAGTAAAGTGGCGGCCACCGATGCGGCTGTCGTAGGGAATCACTGTTCCGCAGAGCGTACAGTAGACGATCGTCAGGTCGACTCCGCCCAGGCGGTCGGTGGCAAGCTCATGCCACGCCAGAATACGCTTGGGATACGCCCTGGCTTCCCCGTTGACCGTCACGCCAAAGACAACGTGATCGTCCCGGAGCCAGCCGGCCCCGGCAGCGGCGGTGTTCTTCGGATCCCGGAGCGGGGGGATTCCGTTAACGGGCACGCCACCCCAGTCGATCTCGTTCAAACGGATCGACGCTTTCACCCCGGCCGGAAAAAAGGTGCGAAAGCCTGGATCGATTCGCGCATACAGCTCGCCTTTGAACACCGGATAATCCGCGTGTGGCGGGTCGGTTCGTGACCAGAGCCAGCGCCGCCAGCCGCGCAGATCGTCGCCAAATCGTTGCCCGGTCTGCTTTTCGAGAAGGGTCGTCAGTCGGCGTCGGGCTCGGGCACCGGGCCGCTCGGCTGCTGCGGAAGAAACTTCGTCCCGCCGGGGCGCTGTCGCGAGGCCTGTGTCGGGATCATCGAAGAATCGCGGAGCCGCTTCGGCTGGGACACCCGCCGGCCCCGGCGACGGCAGGAATCGGGCGAGATCGAGCAGCATGCCCGCATAGCCCGGACGCCACCGTCGCTCGATCTCGTCGAGCGCTTTCCGGGCAGCCCCCTCGTCCGAACCCGCGGCGACGAGAAACGCCTTCCACGAAGGCTCGTCGACGCCCGCCTGTCCGGCGATGTGCGTCGTCAGGCCGACAACGCACATGCCACCCGCGAGAATCACAGCCGCGACGCTGGGGCTCATGATGCCTGCGTAGTTAGCTTAGAACCAGCGGTCTCGCTCCAGAGACCGTACGCTCATCGCTCAACAACCGGGCGGATTGGCGTAGAGCAGCCTGATCAGGTCCCGCAACGTGCTCCAGAACGGCCTCACTGACTCGTCTGCTTTCCCCAGAGCTCGTTCAGCCGCTGCTCCCGACCGCAGTTCCATTTGTAGAACTTGTATCGTACCGGATTTTTCTTGTAGTAATCCTGGTGATATCCCTCGGCCTGGTTGAACGCGCTGGCTCTCACGATCTCGGTGGCGATGGTCTTCCCGAGCCGCTTCGCCACGTCCTGCTTCGAGGCTTCTGCCTGACGCTGCTCCTCGTCCGAGTGGAAGAAGATCCCGGATCGATATTGACTGCCCCGGTCGCAGAACTGTCCGCCTCCATCGACCGCGTCCACGTTGCGCCAGAAGACCTCCAGCAACTGTCGGTAGCTGACCTTGGAGGGATCGTAGACGACCTCTATCGCTTCGGTGTGCCCGGTGCTGCCGTCCGACACCTGCTCGTAGGTGGGGTTCTTCGTGCGACCGCCAGTATAGCCGGACGTGGTCGAGATGACGCCGGGGACGGCGTCAAAGGGCTGCTCCATGCACCAGAAGCATCCGCCGGCGAACGTCGCGGTCGCCCGGGTCGCATTCGGCCCGGGCGGCTGAGCGCGAACCGGCGCCGCAAGGGCAAGGCCTGTGACGACGAGCGCACTGACGACAAGAGCCTTGATGTGCATCTTCATTCCCCCTGCGCAGCCGGCTTGAAGGCCATGGCCGCGCCGTTCATGCAATAACGTTTGCCGGTCGGCCTCGGACCGTCGTCGAACACATGCCCCAGGTGGCCGCCGCACCTGCGGCAATGGACCTCGATCCGCTCGCCGAACAGGCTGCGATCGATGGAGGTCCCGATGGCCTGTTCGAGTGGCGCGGTGAAGCTGGGCCACCCGGTGCCGCTTTCGAACTTGGCGGTCGAGGAGTAGACCGGCAGGTCGCAGCCGGCGCAGTGATACGTGCCGGCCCGGTGTTCGTCGTTCAGAGCGCTGGAGCCAGGCCGTTCCGTGTCGTGCTTACGCAGAATGCGGAACTGGTCACCGGTCAGGCTCTTGCGCCATTCCTCCTCGGTCCTGGTCACCTCGAAGCGTTTCGTGCCGGTTTCCTGGGGGGCAGTCTCCTCCGCCCCAGCCGCGCAACCGATGAACGCTACCGGTAGAAGGGCCATCGAGGCCACGAGAAACGCACGTCGTTGCATGAAAACCTCGTCTCCATGGGCCATTTCGACATCGTTGTCGCGAACGGCGGCCCTTTGTTAGTCTAATACCCGCCGGGCCGTCCCCTATTCCCGGCCCGGAAGCGGAGGCGGACTCAGCCGCCCTTCGGCATCACACCGGGTGAATCCGACGTGCTGTATTCAGGGTCTTTCTTCCAACCGACCAACATCGCCACGAAGTTCTTCCAGCCGTGGAGCGCCACCATCAGCAAGTGTCCGGGCAGGAACGCGAGAAAGCCGCACATCGCGAGGGCATGCCAGATACGGGCGCGGGGGAAACCGCCCATGGCCCAGGCCAGGCCCGAGAACTGCACCGGGTTGTAGAGAACCAACCCGGTGAGCACGGACGCGACGCCCAGCAGCACGGTCGTCGTGTAGGCGAGTTTCTGGAGCGGGTTGTAAGGCTCGACAACCGGGGGTCTGGCCTTGAAGAAAAAGTAATGCCTCACCATGGGCCACACACCCGGGATGTCCCTCGGCGTGAACAACACCATACGGTAACGGCCGCTGACGATCTGGTATCCGATGTAGACCGCACCGGTGGCGATGAAGATCCACATGAACGTGAAGTGCCACTGCAGAGCGCCGCCCAGCCATCCGCCGATGGTGACCGCCGGCGGAACGGTGAGCAGGTCCTCCTGCGGGACCTTCGAGCCGAAACTTGGAAAGGCGGCGAAGATCTGCAGACCGCTCGCGGTCAGCACGACGAGCGAGACAGCCGTGAGCCAGTGGGTGTAGCGAATGACCAGAGGATGCTCGTATGCAGCCCGAGTCGGTGTGGCTGAGCCCGACGGGCGGAACGAAATAACCTCAGGCGACGTGCACAGCGTGGCGCGTTTCTTCGACGATTCACAGGGACGCATTCACAGGCCGTAAAACCAGGAATAACCCTGATCCTCCCAATAGCCGCGGCGGTCGAGCACATTGGTGACCGTAAGACCCGTCAAATACTTCGCCGACTTGTAGCCGATCTTGGTCGGCAGGATCAGCCGAAGGGGCGCCCCATGCTCCCGCGACAGGGGCGCGCCGTGCATGTCGAAACACAGCAGCGACTGGGGGTGCAGCGCGGTTGGCATGTCGAGCGACTCGTAGTAATCGTCCGCGCAGGAAAACGTGAGAAACCGCGCGCGCGTGTCCGCGCCGGCCAGCGCGAGCAACGCCGAGATTTGGACGCCGGCGAAACTCCCGATGACGTCCCAGCCTTCCACGCAGACGTGCCGCGTGTTCTGCTGCACTCGCGGCAGCTCGCGGATGCGCGACAACGTGTAGTCGCCAGGGGCCGAAACGGCCCCGTCGACCCGGAGGGTCCACGAGTCGAGGTCGACTCCGGGGTCATCGGCCAGATAGCTATTGAGAGGAAAGCGGTCGAGCGGCACCACAGAGGCGTCGGGGAAGGTCGGCGCCAGATGGTTGGACGAAACCAGCGTGCGCCGACCAAGTCATGAGAGCGGAGACCGCGCGCGAGTAGCACAGATTGCCAGCTCGGCACGGCGAAAGCACCCACCGCGAGGACCGGCGCGAGCTTCATCAGCTCGCGCCGTGTGACCCGGCCAAAGTGGCGCTCGGGTGGGGGCATGTCCGGTTAGGAGCAGGTCGCGGAGACCATCTTCACCGACTTGACGTTGAGCTTCATGGCCTTCATGTCTTTGTTGGCCATCATCTTGTCCTTCTCCATCTTGTCCATTTTGTCCATCTTCGCCATGTGATCCATGTCGGACTTGGACAGAGTGCCCATGACCTCGACCTTCTGTCCCACATGGGCTTTGACGTCGCCCCCGCCCCCGACCAGCTCGTAGGACATCATCATGTGATCGCCGGCCATGCCCGGCTTGGCCATCTGATCCTTCGCCATCTGGTCCTTCCCCATCATGCCGGGGCTCATCATCATGGCGTTGTTGAGCATGTATTTACCGGCATCCATCCCGGCCGCGACACATCCCGATACGGCCACCTGACCGTTTTTCATCATGTCCTTCTTGCCCATCTGATCCTTGGCCATCGAGTCGGACTGAGCGGACAAGCCCGCACCAATGCCGAACGTCGTGGCCATGCACATTGCGCAAAGTACTTTTTTCATGTCGTCTTCTCCTGAGCTTGAAATTTACGAGTCGGTAGCCAGTCGTTCACGGTCGCAAGGGTCATGCCCCTTCTGGCTCAGCGGGCGGCGAGGCCGACGGCGTTGGCCGGGAAGCCGTCCGCCGCGCGCAGTTCCAGTCGAACGAGGCTGCCGTCACCCCGCACGACGAAGGAACTGAGCGTGGCGGCCCGATTGTTGAGCGCGTAGAGAAACCGGCCATTCTCATTGAGCGCCATGTCGCGCGGATCGCCGGCTTCACCGATCAGGCCGGCCTGCCCGTTCAGAAGGCTCAGGCTGCCATCGTTGTTGATCGTGTAGCTCGTGAGCGTGGCGGCTATCGGATTGGCGATAAACGCGACGCGCCCGGAGTTGCTCACAATCAGCCAGCACGACGCGGTCTGGCCGTTGGGCGCCGCGGCCGCACCCGTGACTTCGGTGATGTCTCCCGTTGCCGACACGATGAACGACGAAGCGGCACCGAGATTCGGCAGATCGAGAAAGGCGTTGGAGACAATCAGACGCCCGCGTTTCGCGAAGTCGAAGCCGAACGGCGTGGAATTGGCGGGGCCTTGATAGACGCCGGCCGGCGTCGCCCGACCATCGTCGCCGACGACATAAGTGAGGATGAGGCTGGTTGCGCGCTCCGTAACGGCCAGCACGTGTCCGCCCGAGCTGAACTGCACCTGGGCCGGGCCTGCCACGTTGCACTGCGCGTCGGGATCGAGCGCGATGTCACCAGGGCGTGGACAAGGCGCGCTCGCAGTCGTACTGAAGGGCCTGGATGAAGCGGCTAGCTGGGTGAGCCCGCCGCCGGGGCCAATGTCGAAGGCGGTGATGTTGCCGCTGCCGCCGGAATTGAGCACGTAGAGCAGATCTTCACTGACCGTCAGGCTGATGGGGCGATCGCCGCCCGACGCGACACGGCTGGTCAGCGTCAATCCGCCACCTTCGAGTACGGCAAAGACAGAGATGTCGTCGCTGCCGGCATTGGCCGCGAACAGCCATCGGTTGCCCTCGCTCAGGATCAGGGTCCCCTGCGCGTCCAGCAGATCGCCCGTGCCTCGACCGCCCGTGGCGAAGGTGCCGGCTGGGGCGAGCCTACCGTCAGCGGCCCGGCGGAACTCGACGACTTGGTTCGCGGCGGCTGCGTTGTCCAGCACATACACCGCGCCCACCCCGCTTCGCACCGACTGTACCGGTAATGATCGACTGTTCCCTTGCGCAAACGCCGTGGCCGCCACTGACAGGGCGATCAGTTGTGCCGCGACCGCCACCCCAGTCATCCGTATGAGTCTCATGCCTGTGTTCTCCATTTGATATCGACTCCGCTCTTCTTCGTCACCATTTCCGGAAACGCCTGTGGCATCCCCCCGAGTCATGGGTGGCGAAGTCTCCCGCGTCCCCACCGGTAGCCATACCCCCACCCCCCTCGAATATTCCCCGCGCGGCGAGCCGATGCTTCAAGTTAGATGATTGGCTTCACACTGTCGTCTCTAAACCATCACAAAAATGTCACGGGCTCGATCCGCGCCAAGGTCTTGACCTGATTCCGCCAACGCACGCGCGAACCTGATACGCTCGACCACTCGAGCGGATTGGGGAATAAAGAATCATCCCGCGGGTTTTGACACCCCAGGGAACGGCACTCCGGGAATCAAGGGAGAAGACATCATGGTGAAGGTCGCATTGCTGGTTCGTCTCGAAGCGAAACCCGGTCAGGAGGCCGCAGTGGAAGCGTTCCTGCGCGGGGGCCTCGATATCGTTCAGGACGAACCGGCCACGACTGCGTGGTTTGCGCTTCGGCTTGGCCCGTCCACGTTTGGCATCTTCGACGCATTCCCGGACGAAGCTGGCCGGCAGGCCCACCTCACCGGGCGTGTAGCGGCAGCGCTGATGGCCAAGGCGTCCGAGTTGTTTTCACAGCCGCCGGTGATCGAGAAGGTGGACGTGCTGGCGGCCAAGCTCCCATGAACGATCACTACTACGACAAGAGCGATCTGGCGAAGTTTCCCGAGATCGGCAAGAACTGCCCCGACCTGTCGGCGAAGTTTTTCGAGTGGTACACGGCGGTCTTCGCCGATGGCGCACTCTCGGCCCGGGAGAAGTCGCTCATCGCGCTCGGCGTCGCGCACGCCGTTCAGTGTCCCTATTGCATCGACGCCTACAGCCGTGACGCCCTCGAAAAGGGGGCCGACCTGGATCAGCTGACCGAAGCGGTCCACGTATCCGCCGCGATCCGCGGCGGCGCATCGCTCGTCCACGGGATCCAGATGCGCGCGCACGCGACGACGCTGGGTATGTGATGACCGGTCGCGTGCTGACGCTCTCGCAGGCCCGCTCGCCGCTCGCCAGCGCCGCCGAACAGCTACGCACGCTGGGGCGGATTCCG
>JACDBQ010000509.1 GCA_013694845.1 Acidobacteriota bacterium | reverse complement strand
CAAGAACCCGTGGTTGCCGGCGACGGGCGCCGTGGCGGTGATCGTCCCCGAAGCGATCAGGCCCGCGTCCGCGGGACTGGCCGCGATCGAATACGTCCAGGCGCCAATCTGGTCGGGCGTGAAGCGGACCTTGAACGCCTGCCCGCCGTCCCAGAAGCCCTTGACCGTCTTGACTGCGCCGCCGGGACCGTTAAACGTGGCGGTCACGGTCACGTCGGTGTAGGGGTTTTTGTGACTCTCAACGGCCGTCAGCGTGATTTCGTGAACGGACCACTGTGGAACGTTCCGCGCATTGGCCAGAAGCGGCCATGCCGCCGCGAAGACGAGGGCGGCGCTCCAGATCAAAGACCTGGGCGGGAGCGCCGCTGACCAAAGAAGAGTTGCCAATCGAATCCATGTCGTCATGAGAGTCCCCTCACCAAAGGAATGTGGTTCAAATGCCATGTCTCTCATAAAGCTGCCGCAACCCATTGGTGGATCGCCGCAGCTCCTCGTCGGTGTACTTCGCCGTGAACAAGCCATCGGAAAACCACCGGCGATGACCGATGCGTCCGCAGTTCTCGATGATCCGGCCGAAATCGTTCTCACCGCCTCCGATCAGCGCTGCCTCGCCGTTGCTATCGTGAAGGTGGAAATGCCGGACGTAGTCCTTGAGGTCGAGGATGTTTTGGTAAACGTCGGGATCTTCCAGGAAAGAATGCCCGGTGTCGATCAGAATGCCCACGTTGGTGCATCCCACCCGATCGACAATCTCGCGGGCCTCGGCACCCGTATTGATCGTGTTGATCTCGAACCGATTCGTGTACTCAAACACGATCTCCACTTGCAATTGGGAGGCGTACCGCGCGGCCTCCCTGAGCACGTCCACGAGGCAATCCCGATACCAGCGCATCGGGCGTCCTTTAACCGCGAAGCCACGTGCGACGCCGACTTGCTGAAGGCAGCCGAGCGTCTGGCAGTGCCGGATGTTGTGTTTCAGCTTCTCCAGGGCGAACTCCGCCTTCTGCGCGTCGGCATCGACCAGGGCGGCGTTCAACTTGTATTGGATGCCGCCGCTATTGATGGCCGAGATTCCGAGGCCCTGCTCGCGCAGGAGACCCTGGAATTGGCCGGCATCGAATTCCGCCGGGTCCCCCATGATGATCTCGACGCCGTCAAATCCCAGCCGTTTTGCGGTCGCCAGGGAATCGGCGTACGGACCAGACAGCATCTGGCAACCGTCGAGCGCCGGAAAATCGGGAGCCAGCACGAAAACCGAGGTCTTGGCCATATACATCTCCTTCTATCGATTGAGGAATCCGGTTACCCGAGAACGCGGCGCAACAGGTTGTGCGTGATGCGTTGCACGCATTCATTTCTTCTTTTTTCCATACGGATCCCACTGAGCGTCCAACAGCGGGTCATGGTTGGGATTGGGCGTCGGCATTTGGGCTCCAACCGCGCGCCGCCAACTATCGAGTTTTCGCCTCAACGATTCCGCAAGGCCGGGGCGCGCCCCGGCCAAGTTCGTGGTTTCTCCGATATCCTCGCTGATGTTGTAAAGTTCGAGCCGTCCGTCGTCGTAGAATTCGATCAGCCGCCAGTCACCGCTGCGAATCGCCCCATAAGGCGTCGCGCCTTGGCCGTGATAGTGGGGATAGTGCCAGAAAATCGCCTCGCGCCTGAGCGCACCGTTCTGGCGCAAGAGCGGTTCGAGGCTCTCGCCGTCCACGATCTGTTTTGGCTTTGGCGGAACCCCGGCCAAAGCGAGCATCGTTGGGTAGAGGTCGCAGGCGATGACCGGCACGTCACAGGTGGCTTTGGGCGAAACGATGCCTGGGGCACGAATCAGTAGCGGCACGCGCACACCGCCTTCATAGGCCGAGCCTTTGCCGGCCCGCAGCGGTGTGTTCTTGGTCATCGCGAGCAAGCCGCCGTTGTCGGAGGTCACGACGACGATCGTTCGCTCGGCAAGATGAAGTTCATCGAGTTTGGCCAGCACGCGACCGACGCTCTGGTCGGCGCTTTCGATCATGGCGGCATAGGTCGCATGAGAGTGCGGCGCGCCGGGAGTGGCCATGAGCCGATACTTCTCGATCAATTCCTGCTTGGCCTGAATGGGCGTATGCACGGCGTGATGCGGCAGATAAAGGAAGAACGGGCGGTCCTTGTTGGCTTCGATGAAGCGGACGGCTTCGAGCGACTCGCGGTCGGTGAGATACTCGCCCGGCTCACCGTCGGGCAGCGTGGCAATCCGGTAAGGGGAAAAGAAGCTGGGCGCCGCGCCCGATTCGGTGCCGCCGATGGCGCAATCAAAGCCCTGCTTTTCAGGAAAGAAATCCGCGTCTCCCAAATGCCACTTGCCGATGCATGCCGTGGCATAACCGGCCTCCCGCAACGCTTCGGCGAGTGTCCACTCCGCGAGCGGCAAATGCTTCGTCCAATTCGGCATGGCCAGCTTCGCGTGCGGTCGGGGCCGGCCGGGAATGAAATCGGTGATGTGCAGCCGGGCCGGGTATTTTCCGGTGAGCAGGCTCGCGCGGGTCGGCGAACAAAGGGCGGCGGCGGCATACGCCTGCGAGAATTTCATCCCTTGCGCGGCCAGGCGATCGATGTTCGGCGTTTCGTAAAATGGGCTGCCCATGCAGCCGAAATCGGTCCAGCCCAGGTCGTCCAGCAGGATCACCACGAAATTGGGGCGCACCTGGACCGACGGCGCCTCGGCGGCGGCGGGCCGCGGATCGAGGGCAGCGTTCGGGCCGCGCAGCGCCACCTGATTGGGTGTGCCGAGGTACGCGATCAAGTCGCGCTGCTCGTCGGGCGTCAGTTGGTTGAGCTGTCCCTCGGGCATCAGCGACAGTTCGGACAGTTTGCGTTCGTCGATGTCGGACTTCGCGACAACGACCGTGTCGTTGATCGTGCGGAGTGTCACCGCGCTGTCGGTCTCCTGTTGGATCAGGCCCGAGACGATTCGGCCGTCCGTCGTGACGACGACCGTCATGAGATAGTCCTTGCCGACGATGGCGGAGGGGTCGAGGACGTTCTCCAGAATGTAATCGAGGTTCGCTCGATTCGAGCCAGTGATGTCGGGACCGATCTTGCCCCCTTCGCCAAACAACACGTGGCAGGCCGAACACGTCTTGGTGAACAGGCGGCGGCCATTGCTGTGGTCGGCCGACTTCAGCCGCGCGGAGGTCAGCGCCGCCTTGTGCTTGACGACGAGTTCCAGTTTGTCCTTGGCGGTTGCTCGGATCTCACCCCACACGGACGCGATCCGTTTCGCCAGAGCATCATCCTTGAACACGAGCAACTGCTGCACGTGATAGGCATGGACATCGGTGCGCGGTACGTCACCCTTCTCGATCGCGTCGAACAGCTTGTTGGCCGAGCCGGGTCGCGCGACGAGCGTGTTGATCGCGTCCCGCTTCTCGGTGTCGTTGAGCTGCATGTACAGAGCCAGAATCGCGGGTGAGGTGGCCGCGTCATCGAAGGCCGCCAGCGCGCGGAGGGCGGGGCCTCGCAAGACCGCTTCGTTCAGGGCCGCTCGCAACGCCGGAGCCGCTTCCGTGTCGCGGCCCTTCACCAACAGATCGAGTGCCCGCTGACGTTGCTCGATGGATTGCCTGGCATCGGCGAGCACGACTCGCATGCGCGGCAGAATCCGCTTGTCACCAAAGGCCACGGCGAGATTGTCGGTCTTCGCGCGAACAGCCGCATCGTCACTCTTCAGCAGCTTCTCGTACGCGGGCGTCCACGCGACGGGCTGAGGCACATTGACCCGCCCTTCCAACGCGAGCCGCATCTCGTCGAGCAGCATCTGCTGCGTCGCCACGTCAGTTGCCGACGCGAGCCACTCGACGGCGGCGTTCGTCGTCTCATTGGTCGATGCCGCACGCCGCACGATGAACCGCGAAACCTTCTCGATCTTGGAAGCCTTTGCCAGCAACATCGCTTTCGCCGGATCGGCGGCAACCAGCGGTTCGATTCCATACCAGTACATCAGCGGCAGGTTGTGATCGTCGGCGTCTTCGGCATGGCTCAGCAACCCTGCGGCGATTTTCCAGCGCTCATCGAGCCGCATCCGTTGCAGGGCGGAGGCGAGCGCCAATCGAACCAACGGCGGCTCGTCGGCGGAGTTCGCCATTTCGACGAAGCCTTTCCAGGCAGTGCCCGGTACGTCGCGCTGCTCGGAGTCCAACTGAATCAACCACGCCCGGATGGTTTCGGAATCGGGGCCGCTTACGCTCAGGATTTCGTGACGATCCTCCCCCAGCACGCCGAACATCGCGTGCAGCGTCCAGAGTGCCCGCAGTTTGTGCGTGACATCCGGCGTCTGGCGAAAGAAATCCATGAGCAGCCCCGGCGTCTGGGCCTGCGTGGCCGAGATGCCCGCATTCGGCGGCGCGTGCCGCACCGCCTCCGCTCGCTCCTGCAAGATGCGGCGAGCCATGCGGACGTGCCACTCGTTGGGGTGCGCGTGGAGTTTGACAAGCTCCGCATCGGAGAGCCTGGTCAGGTCCGTGGCCTTTCTCTGGCTCTCGACTCTCGACTCTCGACTCTCGACTCCCCGGTACTTCACGTTATAGACGCGGCCGTTCGTGCGATCCCAGATTTCGGGGGTTCTGAGATGGCACGCCTGTTTATCGTACCAGTCGATCAAGAAGACCCTACATTCCGCACATCTCGTTTCCGATTTCTCCGAATTTCGATGGGCCCGTTGGTTCAAATGTCGTAGGCGTCGGACATCCCCAGCAGTCGCAGCACCTTCCTCTGAAGCTTCGTTAAATCCGTCGTGAACACCACCGGCGGACCGGAGGACGACGTCAGGGTGTGACGTTGCATGTCCTCGAACAGGTCGATCACCTTGCGGGCCGTCGGGCGGCGGCAAGGGCGACCCTCCGGGTACAGCGGAAGGTCCGCGACGCCGGACCGCTCCATCGCACGCCGCAGCTCGCGCTCCAGCAGCGACTCCACCAGCAACACGAAAAAGTACACGCACAACAATGCCTGGATGCGACTCGATTCCTTCAGATACACGGGTGCCACCGCGAAGTCCGTCTTCAATTGCTCGAACCGCCGCTCGATCGCAGGTTGATGCTTGTACGACAGCAACAGCTCTCGCTCCGTCATCGTCGCGTCGTTGCTGACCAGCGGGAACACGCCGTCGCACCGCGCCTCCTCGTCCAGCCGCTCGAGCTCGACTCGGTGCGCGATCCCGAACCGCGTCTTCTCGTGCTTGACGTACCGCGTCCCCTCGCCCGGCCGGCCGCGACGCTCCTGGCGATACGTCTCGGATGTCTGTTCCGTCACCTCCACCGTGACCCAACCCTCGACATCACACTCGCGCAGGATCGCCTCCACCGCCGCGCACACCTTCGCACGCTGCCGGTAGCGCGTCCGGGGCGAGGCGAGCTTCTGGCGCAGCTCGTCCAGCCGCGACGCCACGCGCCGGAGCCGGTTCAGCCGCGACGCCGCGTCGAGCTCGGCCTTGAGGGTGCTGTGATACCAGATCAGCCGGTAGCCCTCGGCGGTCTGGATCGCGGGCTCGGCGATCGAGAACGTGTCGATCGGGTTGTTTTGATCATCGGACTTGTCGTGGATCACTCGCCAGGCGACCTTGCCCGCGCGGACCGTCGCACGGAAGGCGGCGTCCTCGCCCCGGGTCCGCGGCAAGACGGTCACGAACCGGCCGCCGTTGTTGTGCAGGTAGGCCATGTTCTCGGCGGTGGCGAGCTTGCAGTCGGCGACGTAGAGGAAGTCGGCGCGGCCGGTGAGCCGGCGCAGGAAGTCCCAGGTCTCGCGGTGCGAACGGTCGTCGGTGGTGTTGCCGCTCCGGACGCGGAACTGCACCGGGACGGCGCCGTCGCCCGTGACGGTGAGGATATAGAGCAGTTGTTTCAGGTCGGGCCTGTGGTCCTTGTTGTGCCCCCAGGTGATCGCCGTCCTGAGCCGGCCGCGAAGGGTGCGTTCCTCGGCGGCGGAGTCGTAATCGCCGTGGAACGTGACGGTGGTGGAGTCGTTGTGCAACTCGTCGAGATCGACGTCGAACTCGCGGACGGCGCGGGCGGCGACGTCGAGGGCCAGCGAGGCGACGTCGGCGTCGAAGAGCCTGTCGAGGGCGCGTCCGACGCGGTCGTCGTTGAGCGCGTCGAGTTGCGCCTCGGACAACCCCAGCAGCGTGGGGACATACCGCGCGGCCCACTCGCCGAGGCCGTAGAGCGGCTCGCGCGACAGGAGCAGGTTCCTGGCGAGTAACAGCAAGGCGGCGGCGTTGGAGACGCGGCTGCGACGGTCCTCGCGCGGGAGGCGGCCGTGGAGCGCCTCGTCGAGACGGAGTCGGTCGAGGAAGCGGTTGAGGATCGGCGATGCGGCGATGCGACACGAGTTGAGGGCCTGGCCGTCGGCGCGAGCGACCTCGCCGGGTCCGGTCTTGTCCTTCGATCGCGTGACGCGGCGCGGCCGGGGATCTTCCACGGGTGCTGCTCCTGACGAGGGAGTGGCCGGCGCGTGACCGTGCCGAGGTCGCCCGCGGTGTGCGATCTCGTGCGGAGTCGCCGGCGCGATTCCCGTGGGCATGGTTGTCCGGGGGGGGAAACGGGTCAAGTCACGAAGGACTTATTTCATATAAGAGGCGAGACGGCTCATCGAGGTGGGCGATGATGAACCGAGGTTCGACGGGAGTTCTGCGCGAAACCGGCTCGAAACCGAGGTGCTCGACCGTCGTCGCCGCCGTGGCGCGGATGGAAACCGCGAGGGGGGTCCTTGAGGATCCCGGGAAGGAGTCGGCGCGAGGCGACCTGGACACTTGGCGTGCTTGACGACGGGAAAGGATGAATCAGGCCGGACGAAGTGTCGCGTGACCGGGTGTGACGGCCCCGCGTCTCGGCAGCCGACGAGAAGGTCGGTGTGGCGAGCGTGGCCTTGCGATCGCCGGTATTGCGCCGTCAGGCGGTGGCGGCCCGAGTGGGGAGGTCGTCGCCGCCCATGACCCCCCGGCAGCTATCCGAGCCGGGGGAAATTCGGAGATATTGGTCGGGAGATGTGCGGAATGTAGGGTGTAGCTTCCGAATGGAGTATATCCAATAACCCCACGGCCCACCGGGTCAACGTCGGAGAGAGGGGTCGTGGCTCTCCAGCTCGACCACGCGGACGAGTTGCGTCAGAGTTCCCGCGAGTTGTACGACGCGGTCATCGGGGGGACGGCGTTCGTGAACTGGCGTCGGATCGAGATGGGCGATCCCCCGGTATTGGCCCTGTCGTTCTGAATCGGCGCAACATTTCGCCTATAGATGGCGGTTGTCACTTGTCCCTTCGAGGGCCCGCTTATGAGGCCCCCCCGGG
>JACDBQ010000506.1 GCA_013694845.1 Acidobacteriota bacterium | reverse complement strand
TCCCCGAGCAGCACTTCGTACTCGTTGAGCCCTTCCGCATAGACGGCAGCGCCGCCATCGACGGGACAAGCCACGAACGACTGCATGGGGTACGACGTCACCGGTACTTCAGTGCGGATGGTCGCGGGCGGCTCGCGGCGCGCCGGGCGCGAGATCGTACCGAACGCAGTGTCGGACAGCGTCTCCTCGACATCGCGCAGTCCCGTGGGAAACAGCAGTCGCAGCCGATGATCCCTGGCTTGGTTGTCCACGGTTACGCGCCATTCAGCGCAAGGGGATCCGGCGTCCAGCCTCACGCGGAGGGTGACCGGAACATCGACCGTGGCGTCGGCCCGGGCGGCGCGATCGGCTGTGGCCGCCTGCGGCACCGGGAGTGAACCGCGGACGGTCAGCTCGCCACGAAGTGGACCCGCGACTGTGGCCTCGACCGTCACATTCCGCAGGTCGAGCGTCGTGACCGCGCGGTCCGCGATCGGCGGCGAGTAGTTGTATTCGTCACCGACGTCCCCTTCATCGAGCAGTTCGCCGCAGCTCTCGTACCGTTTTCCGGTGCGCTTGTCGAAGACAGCCGCGCTCCCGGTTGGGTCGACGGTAATCCGCAGGAAGTCGTTCTCCACTGTCCGCTCCGCCATGGTGACCGGCCCCGTGGCTGCCGCCGCGGGGGCGGTGCCCACCTCGAGATCGAGCGACGCAAATCCGCAGGCTGGCAGGTCCACGAATGCCGCGAAGCGGACCCGACGGGCATGCAGCGCCCACGGCGTCTCGTACCGGCTCTTCACCCAGCTGACGACTTCGGTGATGTCGAGCACCTGCAGCGGGATGTCCTGTCCGCCGGCGGTCGCGGCCCGCTTGAGCGTTGCCGCGCTGTCATAGAAGACGACCGGTGCGTCGAGGGCTTCAGGATCGACGTGCCGGTGTGGCTCGGCGTTACCGAACGGAAGATCGACAAAACCTTCGACCACGCCGCTGCGCGCCTGCCCGGACGTATTGAAGAACACCACCCGCACCTTTCCGTCCGCGGCAGGCGCGACCCGGCGCGCAATCGCCGTCGAAGCACGGTCGATCAGTTCATCTGCGACCTGCGCGGCGCGGGCGAACCGCGACATGTTCTCTTCGTGCACTGCGTCGATACTGCAGCCGCAGATGCTGTCGTGCGGATGGTTCTGCAGCAGCACTTTCCAGGCATATTGCAGCGCCGCGGCCGGATACCGTTCGCCGAGCATCCAGGCCCAGGTGCTGAGCGGCTCGGCCCAGCGCTCGAGGGAGTTCTGCACGCGCGCGTTCGCCTGCTTGAGATAGGTGCGCGCGGACAGTACTCCCGGCAGCAGCGGCGCATACTGCTCGCCGCTGCGCAGCTCGCCCTTGACCACCTCCAGCGAGGCGGCGTCTGACGACGCCCCGGCGCGGACGGCATCGACGTAGGCGGGAAGCGTCGAATGACGGATCCGGTGCGAGCGGGCCTGCAGGGCCGACACGAGGGCCGGAATCGTGTCCTGTGGTTCGATGTGGTCCACGCCATTCATCAGGAGGACGACCCCGTACCTGCTGCGCGCCGCCTCGCGCTCGATCACCGCTTCGGTGCGCGCAACCATCTGGTCTGGCACGAGCGCGATCCGCGTGGCGTTGCAGTAGCCCTCCCCCGGCAAGTGCATCATCAGGACGCGTGATCCATCCGGCGATTCCCACCAGTACTCCGCCTGTGACCCGCCGAACCCGCGCCAGAGGATGGCGTTGTCGAGGCCGAACTGCCGCAGGATCTGCGGCATCTGCCCGACGTGGCCGAAGAGGTCCGGGAGGTACCCGACCGGCATGGATCCGCCGAACGAGCGCGCGATACGGTGCCCCAGGGCGAGGTTGCGGACGAGCGATTCTCCGCTTACGAGAAACTCGTCCGGCATCACGTACCACGGGCCGACGAGCAACCGTCCCGAGCGAACGTGCGCTCGAATCTCGTCCGCGTTCTCCGGGTGGATCTCGAGGTAATCCTCCAGCACAATCGTCTGTCCGTCGAGGTGGAAGTACGCGTACCCGTTGTCCGCGCGCAGCATCTCGAGCACCCGATCGACGAGGTCGACGAGGCGAAGGCGGAACTGTTCGCGGGTGAGATACCACTCGCGGTCCCAGTGAGTATGCGAAATGAGGTGAACGTCGATCATCCCTTGACCGAGCCGGCGGTCAAGCCGGCGATGAAGTGCCGCTGCAGCAGCACGAACGCGCCGATAACCGGCACGAGGCCGACGATGCTGGCCGCGGCGACGATGTGCCACTCGGTTTCGTAAGCCCCTTGCAGACTGAAGAGGCCGACCGGCACGGTGAAGCGTTCCTGCGCGTCGAGCAGCACCAGGGCGAGCGAGAACTCCGCCCAGTAGGACGCCAGGTTGAGGATGGCGGCAGCGGCGAGCCCCGGCCCGACGAGTGGAAGCGCGATCGCGCGGAACGTCAGCCAGCGCCCGGCGCCGTCGACCCGCGCCGCGTCGAACAGCGCGGGTGGCAGACCGTCGAAAAACGATTTCATCAGCCAGATGGTGAACGGCACCTGGAGCGAGGCGTAGACCAGGATCAGGCCGGCGTGCGTGTCGACGAGCCCCAGCCCCTGGACGAGACCGTAAATCGGCACGAGCAGCACGACCGGGGAGAGCATCTGCATCGCGAGTAACCCCCCCATGATCGGTCCGCGCGCCCGGAACTTCTCCCGAGACAAAGCGTACGCGGCCGGCAGGGATGCCAGCAGCGTCAACAGGGTCGACAGGAAGGCCACCTTGAAGCTGTTCCAGAGGTACCACGGCACCTGGGTCCGTGCGAGCGCGAACCAGTAGTTCTCGATCGTCGGATTGTCCGGAATCAGCCGCGGTGGATACTGGTACACCGCCGCCTTCTCCTTGAGCGACAACGAGAGGAGCCAGAGCTGTGGCACGAGAAACACGAGCGTGATCGCCGCGAGGGCGGCGATGTACGGCCAGCGGGGCCCGTAGCGGGCGGACTTGTTCACGCGTTCACCGGCGCGGCCCGCCGCATCGGGCGTCCGGAGGCCAGGCGGGTCGCGATCCAGATCAGCGGCACGTTGAGCGTCAGCATGACGACCGCGGCAGCCGCCGCCATCCCCGCGTCCAGGTCGTAGAACGCCAGGCGATACATGAAGAGTGAAGCGACCTCCGTCTGCCGCGCCGGGCCTCCGCCGGTGAGCGGCAGGATGAGGTCGAAGGTGTTGAAGGTGTAAAGCGTAATGAGTACGGCGTTCAGCGCGATCACCGGAGCCACTGCGGGCAACACGACGACGCGCAACCGCTGCGCCATCGACGCGCCTTCGAGGTCGGCGGCTTCGTGCAACTCGCGCGGGATCCGCTGAAGCCCGGCGTACTGCAGGACCATGCTGAACGCGCAGCCGCGCCAGGTGTTGGCCATGATGACCGACACCACCGCGAGCCCGCCCGACGAGAGCAGCGGCAGCGGGCCGATGCCCGCGCTCGTCAACCAGTAATTCACCAGCCCGGAGCGATTCTCCATCAGCAGGATCTTCCAGAGCACGCCGACCAGCACGCCCGGAACGACCCAGGCGCTCACCACGGCCACCCGCGCCACCAGCCCTCCGGGAACACGCCTGCGTCGAGCGGCATCCATGAGATACGCCATCCCGAAGCCGAGGCCCAGCTGCAGGACGACGCTCGCAATGACGAAAAGGCAGGTGACCCCCATCATCGGCCAGAAGTTCGGGTCCGCGAGCAGTTGAGTGAAGGATGCCAAGGTATAACCCGCTCCTCGACTGCCGGTCGTCGCCCGGGTGAACGAGAGCCGGATCAACTCGAAGATCGGATAGAGCACGAAGACGCCGGTCAGCGCCGCTGCCGGGGCCAGCCACGCGCGCGGCGCCGGCTCGCGGCCGGGAAAGAAGAGCCAGGCCGTGAGACCCGCGGCGAGCAGGACCGGGAGCCAGGACAACGGATCGAGCCCGGTGTGCGCGGCGGGCACCGAGCTCCGGCGCTCCCACAACTGCAGGACGTTCCCATACGCGTCGTCGACTGCGTCTTCGGGAGTGCGATCCCCGGACACCGCGTAACCGATCGCCAGCTGCAGCTCGGTCGAAATGGCGGGATACATCGGCACGGCGGGACGCGCCTGCCCACTCGCGACGATCTCGCCGAACCGGGCGTACCATCCTTCGCGGAAGGTCGGGAACTGTTCGTAGACGCTGCGTCGCACCGGCAGGTGGCCCGTGGCCTCGCTGATGCGCGCCGCATTCGCGGGGGCCTCGACACGGCGGATGAATTCGACCGCGGCCTTGCGACGCTCCGGATCCTTCGCGAAGACCACCCAGATCCATCCCCCCGTGCCCGTGGACGACGTCGACGGATCCCGCTGCGGGATGGGGGCCACGTCCCATTTCGCGAATTCCTCGGGGGGAAGGTTCGCCTTGAGGTCCGCGAGCTGCCAGTTGCCGCCGAGGAACATCGCGACGTCTCGGGCGGCCGCGGCCGACGTCAGTTGCTGGTAGTCCATCGAGGCCAGCACGGATCGCGGGGAGGCGCCAGTCTGGATCGTGTCGCGAAGAAACGTAAACAGGTTCACCATCCGCGCGCGGTGCTCACCCTCGCCGAAGACCGGGCGGCCGGCCTGGTCCACGAGCGAGCCTCCCTGCGCCCAGAACATCGCCAGGTGATCGAAGACGGTGGCTTCCCACCGTCCCGCGTTATAGAGGTAACCGGCGATCTTCTGCTCGCGCGAGATTCGCGAGGCCAGCTCCAGCAGCTCGGCCCAGGAACGGGGGGGCTGGGGGACGAGGTCCTTCCGGTAGTAAAGCACCCGGCAATCCGTTTCGTGCCACATACCGTAGACGTGCCCGGCTGGATCCGAGAGCGTCGAGATCGTGAATGGCAGGAAGTCGTTCCGGTCCTCGGCCGGCCAGAATTCGTCGAGCGGCTGCACCGCTCCGCTTTCGAGAAACAGCGGCAGCCAGAAGCTGTCGATCGATGCGACATCGGGCAGGCGGCCGGCCGATGCGGCCAGCAGCAGCTTCGCTTTGTGCTGCTCAAGGGCCGGCATGACCGACACGCGGAGGTTGACGCCCGGTGTCGCCTGCGCCCACTCTGTGAACACGTCGGTGAAGACCTGCGCGATCGCGGGCCGCGAGGCCAGGTGCGAGTAGTCCTGCTGCGCCCAGACGGTCAGTGTGACCGGCGCGTCCGGATTGCCGACCCGGATCGGCGTGACGAGCGGGGGCTGTGCGCTTCCCGAATGCGGAAGGGCGAGAATCGCCAGCACCCCGAGGATCACGATCCGCGACAGCGTCACTTGGTGCTCACGAACACCGGGTTCGTCAACGCCACGATCGTGGTGCCACTGAGCACGGTCACGCGCAGGTAGCCGTTCTCCGCCCGGCGCCTGAAGCTCGCCTGTCCGGTCGCGGCGCGAGCCGTGTCGATCTTCCGTCCGTTCCACGAGAGCTCCACCGTGCAGTCGGCCGGACACGCGGCAAGGCCGGGACTCGTAAACGAAGGTACCGTGACCGCGATGTCCAGTGGCGCTCCAGCTGGGACCCGGAGGGTCTCGCCGACCGCGGCGGACCGTCCGTCCGACGAAACCGTGAAGACGGGCGGTGGCGATTTCGGATCCCGCATCATCACCACCGCGCCGCCCGCGACCGCCTGCAGGATGGCCTGCTCGGTCAACGACTCGGCAAGTACCCGAACGCTGCCCGCGCCGATGAATCCGGGCGGCCGGTGCCAGTCGCTCGACGCCACACCCGTGACACGTTTCCCCTTTCTGAGGAGATCGTCCCAGAAGGCGATCGCGCCAGCCTGCGGGCCGAGCCCGCCGTTCCACACCTCGATGGCCCCCGTCGTATCGGGTATGGGCTGCGTCCAGTCACACGCATCGCAATCGGCGACCGGGTGATTGATCGAAAACAACGCCCCCCGCGCGGACGCCGCGGACGCGAGGTCGTTCATGCGCCGATCGTTCGCGCCGAGCCGGAAGTCGAGCCAGTCGCCCGGCTTCATGCCCCACACGTTGGCGTGCCCCCCGGGGGTCGTGATCTCTTCACCGACGATGTGGAGCGGTCTGCGGGTGGGATCGGGAGGCATGGCGAGCGCGTGGGTCGTGTTGTTGTGATCGGTGATCGCCACGAAATCGAGACCAGCGTCGCGCGCCATGTCGAGCACACCGGCCGGTTCGGTGTTGCCGTCACTGTGAACGGTGTGCAGGTGCAGATCTCCCGCGTACCAGCGCTTCGTCGACGGCGTTGCGGCGAGGGTCACGCGCAACGTCACTTCCACACCGGCCGGTGCGACTTTGTAGAGCCCCAGAATGACGTGCCAGCGGCCAGCCGGCAGCGGCCCGGGACGATAGCCGGGTGAGGCCGTGCCGGGGCCGAGGACGATTTCCGACCGCGCGCCGCCGCTCCAGCCGCGCAACCCACGCGATCCAAGCTCGAGCGACCCTGGTTCAACCAGGCCGAGATCCACCGCGTTGGTGCCGCCGGCCTTGTCGTAGGTCTGCTCGATCCTGATCTGGGTCGTGCCGGCCGGGATCTCGAACGGCACGTACTGGTAGCGCCCGGAGAGGCGATCGTCGGCCGTGTAACGGCGAATGATCACGGTGGTTTCCGCGGTCGCAACCAGGGGCGTCAGCGTGGCGATCGACAGGATGGTGAGGAGGAGAAGAGCTCCACGGTTCCAGGGTTCCACGGTTCCAGGGTTCCGAGGTTTCCGCGGCTTCGACGTTCGGAGGTCCAAGGTTCGCATGTAGGTGTTGCTTGTGCCGTTTTGACAAGAGCCAAAGCCGAGAGCCGGAAGCCGTTCCCGATGGCAATTATAATCGCCGGATGCTCGAGCCCGTATTCATGCTGGCGATAGATCATCGGTGGCAGTGGGAAGAATGGTGCGATGCGAACGGGGTCGCGCGCACACGCATCCCGGAGATCAAGTCGCTGGCCGTTGACGCATTCCTCGCGGCGCGTGACTCTTCGGCGATGATTCGACGATCCGGCGCACTGCTCGTCGATCTGACCTACGGCCGCGCGGCTTTCGACGCGGCGCGGGCGGCGGGCGCCGTGACTGGCACGCCCGCCGAACGCGCGGGCGCGTTTCCGCTCGAATGGGCGGCGCCGTTCGACGAGGCGCTGACCGGACACTTCGTAAAGGTCCTGGTCCGACATCGCTCTGATCTGGAACCCGCGGTCGTCGTGTCCCAGCAACGGCACCTGCTGGAGCTTCAGCGCTGGTGCGCCGACCGGGGCAAGCCGTTCGTGCTCGAGGTCCTCGTGGCGCCGGCGACCGGCGAGGAGGTTGGATTCGATGTGCATGGCCGCCCACGGCTGCTTGCCGCCTACATCCGGGAGGCGTATGCGATGGGGATGACACCCGGTTTTTGGAAGATCGAGGGGATGCCGAGCCGTGAGGCGCTGGCGACCGTGGACGAGGCGATCCGCATCGTCGAGGGACCCCGACAGCTGATCCTCGGGAAGGGGTCCGGGATGGACCAGGTACGGGGGTGGTTCGAGGCCGCCGCCGGCGCGTCCACGGCCGCGGGATTCGCGATCGGCCGCACGGTGTACTTCGAGGCCGCGGCCGCGTGGGCCGGCGGACGACTCTCGCGTGACGAAGCCACCGCCCGAATCACCTCGAACTACGAAGCGGTCATCAGCGCCTGGCAGCAATTTCACGGCGCGGCGCCGGAGGCTGGCGGCTGATAGCGGTCAGCGATCAGCCGAAAGCTGACAGCTTAAGCATACGGCGGCCGTACAACCGGCACGCGCGGATCCGGTGCCGGCCACTGCCCGCGCAGCGCCGCGTACCGCGGATCGTCGCTGGCCGCCATCGACCGGCGCGAGCCCGCGAGGACGTTGAGGTAATACGAGTCGGCACCGAACGCGCTCACGTACGGGTGGTAGCCGTCGCGCACCAGGATGACATCGCCGTCAACCACCTTCACCGTCTCGTCACGGGTCCCGTCGCTCGAATACAGCCGCTGGAGGCCGTAGCCGTCCGGCTGCCGCATGCGGTAGTAGTAGATTTCCTCGAGATCCACTTCTTCGGGCGGGTTGTCGACCTCGTGCTTGTGCGGCGGATAACTCGACCAGTTGCCGCTCGGCGTGAACACTTCGCAGATGAGCAACCGGTCCGCCAGGAAGGTGGGGGGCAGGATGTCCACAATCTGGCGGGTGGCGTTCCCGCCGCCCCGTATTTCGAAACCACAGTCGGTCGGCGCAACCAGCCTCGGCTCGAGTGTTGCGGTCGATGGTGCGCGGCACTCGGCGATCTCGCTCAGCTCGGTCGCGAGGAAGCGGGCGGCGTGGCCGTCGGGGAGATACAGCGCGTGCGGATAGCTGTCGAAGACGCTGGCGCGCGGACCAAACACGCGCGGACCGCCGTCGTCGATCGTAACCTCTCCGGCGCCGCGCAGGAGCACCACGGCGCATTCCTCGCCACGGGTCACCGCGCGGAACGTGCTCCCCGGCGAGATACGACGAACGGTGAAGCGGACGAACTCCCAGCCGGCCTTCTTGGGCGAGATGTCGAGCAGGACGCCGCCCGTGTTCGGCGCCAGGTGACGCGGCCTGATCAATACCCGTTGTGCCATGAGAGCTGCCGCGAGTATCGACCGCTGCGACGCACAGTGTCAACGTCGCCGGCCTCGTGGTACACTGCCCCGCCAACCTTGCAGGATTTCTACAAGGACATAACCTCGTGATTGACGTGCTCTGCATGGGCCGCAGTTCAATCGATCTGTATGCCCACCAGATCGGCGTGCCCCTGACCGGGGTGACGAGCTTCGACGCCTACGTCGGCGGCTGCCCGACGAACGTCAGCGTCGGCACGCGCCGGCTCGGGCTGCGGTCGGTTCTGTTGACCGCTGTCGGCACCGACCAGGTCGGCGACTTCCTGCTCGCTTTTCTGCGGGATGAAGGGGTCGACATCCAGCACGTGCCCCGGCTCGCGGATCGGCGGACGAGTGCCGTGATCATGGCGATCCAGCCACCCGACACGTTTCCGTTGACGTTCTACCGGGATAACTGCGCCGACCTCGGTCTCACGATCGACCACGTCAAGGCGGCGCCGTTGGCCACGAGCCGCGTCGTCTTCGTAACCGGCACCGGACTGTCGGCGGAACCCAGCCGCACGGCCACGCTCTACGCAGCTGAAGCCGCGCGGACCGCCGGGGCAACCGTGATGGTCGATATCGATTACCGGCCCTCGGTATGGCCGTCGCCCGAAGCGTTCGGCGCGAACATCCGGGCACTCATCAACCACGCGCAACTCGCCGTCGGGACCGAAGAGGAAGTGCGGGCGGCGACCGGCGCGGACACCGCGTCGGACGGCGCGAGACAGCTCCTCGATACCGGACTGCCGGCCCTGATCCTCAAGCGTGGTGGCCACGGCGCTGTCGTGTTCCGCAGTGGCGAGGAGCCCGTGTCCGTCGATCCCTTCAAGATCGACGTGCTCAACGTGCTCGGCGCCGGCGACGCCTTTGCCAGCGGCTTCCTCTATGGCCATGTGAACGGATGGTCGCTCGCCGAGTCGGCGCGTTTTGGCAACGCCACCGGGGCGATCGTGGTCACGCGTCATGGCTGCGCCAATTTCATGCCCACGCTGCCAGAGGTCCACGACTTCTTCCGCGCGCAAGGGGCCGCCCTTCCTCAATGACACCCAAGACACTGCAACTTCAGATCGCCAATGCCCCCTGCTCGTGGGGAGTACTCGAGTTCGAAGAACAGGCAGCCGTCGGGTACGACTATGCCCGCGTGCTCGACCAGATGCGCAGCGCCGGGTACGACGGCACGGAGCTCGGCGACTGGGGCTTCATGCCGACCGATCCGGGTCAGCTGCGGGACGCGCTCGGCGCCCGCGGGCTGTCGCTCGTCGGCGCCTTCGTTCCGGTACGCCTCGCTGATCCGGCAGCGCTCGACGGGGGAAGAACCTCCGCGATCCGCACGGCCACACTCCTGAGGGACGCCGGGTTCCCCGGCGCCTTCGTCGTCCTTGCCGATGACATCGCCGCGAGCCCCGAGCGGACGGCGGTGGCCGGCCGCGTCGGGCTCGAGCACCGACTGTCGCCGAGCGATCGCGCGATCTTCGCGGCCGGTGCCGACCTCGTCGCCTGCGCGGTGCGCGAGGCGACCGGCCTCCGGACGGTCTTCCATCATCACTGCGCGTCCTACATCGAGACCCCGGACGAGATAACGGACCTGATGGACCGTACGAACCCGGACGTGCTCGGTCT
>JACDBQ010000478.1 GCA_013694845.1 Acidobacteriota bacterium | reverse complement strand
ACCGCTGGGTCCTCTGCCGCCGGCCCATGGTCATGGTAGGTGGGGAACTAACGCTCGAGGCGCTGGAGCTCAGTTACAACGCGACCACCGGATTCTACCGCGCTCCGGTCCAGGCATCCGCCAATGGCGGCGTGCTGGTGATCGACGACTTTGGCCGCCAGCAGGTCGCGCCGCGCGACTTGTTGAACCGCTGGATCGTGCCGCTCGAAAGCCGGGTCGACTTTCTCACCTTGCAGTCTGGCCAGAAGTTCGAGCTGCCGTTCATGGTGCTGGTCATTTTCGCGACCAACATCAAGCCCGCGGAGCTCGTTGACGAAGCCTTCCTGCGCCGCATTCACTACAAGGTGTTCGCTGAGAGCCCAACGGTCGCGGAGTTCATCCAGATCTTCGAGAACTGCTGCCGTGAGCGGCAGATCCCGTTTGATCGGAAAATGATTCAGGACTTGCTGAAGGGCTACTACGAGCCTCGGAAAATTCCGCTTCGCGGCTGTCAGCCGCGCGACCTGATCGACCAGGTCCTTTCGCTCTCCGAGTACCTGGGAGCGCCCCGTGAGCTCTCCAGTGAGCTGCTCGAGGCGGCCTGCGCCAGCTATTTTGTCGACGAGCGCGAGGCCCCGGTTCTCTACGCGTGAAGACATGACCAGCGGTACTATGCGCGCCCGGGCCTTTTTGGCAGTCTCGCTGTTCATCGTAGCAGTCGTGCCGCAGCGGACGCCGTCGAGCGCCGGCGCTGTCCCGTTGTCGGTCCGCATCACGTCTCCCCTCGGCCGACTCGGCGTCCCGGGGGCCGTCCGCATCGTCGCCCAGATCAAGTCGGATCCCGACGCCGTCCTGTCACCGGTAGAGTTCTACGTCGACGGCAAGCTCCTTTCCTCCGTCGAGGCGGGACCTCCCTACGCCGTCGAATGGGTGGACGATAACCCGTTCGAGCCGCGCGAGATCGCGGTTGCTGTCGCTGACAGCCTGGGCAACACCGCACGTGATGCCGTTGCGTTGAAGCCCCTCGACCTCGCCGATGCGACTGACGTCACGCGCGTGCTGGTCGATGCGTCGGTGCAGGACAAGAACGGTCGTTTCATCGGCAGCCTGGATGCGCAGAGCTTCAAGGTGCGCGAGGACGGCGTGCCGCAGGTGATCGACGTGGCGCGGCGGGAGGACCTGCCGGCGACGTTTGCCCTGCTGATCGACAGCAGCCAGAGCATGTCGCGACGGATCGGATTCGTCCGGGAAACCGCGAATCACCTCTCGGGTTTCATGCGGCCGCGCGACCGCATGCTGGTCGTGCCATTTTCGCGCACACTCGGCACGATCACCGGTCCGACCGATGACCGGGCGACGGTCGCCGAGTCGATCGGCAGAATCGAGTCGAGCGGCGGCACCGCCATCCTGGATTCGATCATCCAGATTGCTCCTCTCCTCGGGGCGATCGAGGGCCGGCGCGCGCTCGTCCTGATCACGGATGGCTACGACGAGCACAGCGACAAGGGGTTCGAACAGGCCCTGGCGGCCCTCAAGGCCGTCCATGCGACCGCGTACGTGGTCGGCATCGGCGGGGTCGCCGGAATTTCTCTGAAGGGCGAGCGATTCCTGAAGCGCCTGGCCCAGGAGACCGGTGGTCGCGCGTTCTTGCCGAGCCGTGAGGAAGAGCTCGAGGCGGTGAATGGCATCCTCGCCGCGGACGTGCAGAACCGTTACCTGCTGTCCTACACCCCGGCGAACCAGGCCGTCGACGGGACCTGGCGGAAGATCACGGTCGACACGGGTGATCCGACTCACAAAGTTCGTGCGCGTGATGGCTACTTCGCCCCCAAGCCACCGCCTGTACGCGCATCGATTGAGTTCACCCTGACCGATGCTGAACGACGCTTCCTCGATGTCGGCGTCGAGGACCTGGTCGTCGCCGAAGACGGCGTCGAGCAGCGGATCGACACGTTTCATGAGTCCGTCAGTCCCGTGTCGATCATTCTGGCCATTGATGCCAGCGGCAGCATGAAGAAATGGGCCGACACGGCCAAGGCTGCCGCCGCCAGCTTCGTCAACTCGCTTCGACCGCAGGATGCGCTCGGGGTCGTCATGTTTGCCGATCAGTCACAGCTGGTCGTCGATCTCGGAACGGACCGACAGAAAGCCCAGGAGGCGATTGCGGCATACGTGCCCAAGGGAGGCACCGCGCTCTACGATGCGATCGGCGACTCTCTCCTGCGGCTGGAGAAAACCGAAGGCCGCAAGGTTGTCGTCGTCGTCACCGACGGACGTGACGAGGATAACGCTGGCACCAAACCGGGTAGCTCCAGGACCTTCGAGGACGTGGCAGACGCCGCCGGAAAAGCCGGCGCGATCGTCTTCGGAATTGGTGTCGGACACAACGTGGATCGCCAGGTCCTTTCGACACTGGCGGCGGGTTCCGGCGGCGACGTCTACTTCCCCGAAGATGTATCGCAGCTGGAGCAAGAGTATCGGCGCGTCATAGAGAACCTCCGCAGACGGTGGACCATCGGCTACGTGTCACACAACAGCGCCAGGGACGGAGCGTGGCGGCCGGTCACCATTCGCAGCAAGGATGGCAGGGCGGTTGTCCATAGTCGGGGCGGGTATTTCGCTCCGGAGAAGTAAGCCATGGATGCGTCAGGATCTACGCGCGAAGGATGGATGATTTTCGTGCCAGTGACCGTACTGGTGTTCATCGTCATGTACGTGATGGGGGGGCCCACACAGTTCATGAACTTCGTAGTGCAATGGGTCGGAGAAGCCGCGACGAGCGTTACCACCTGGGTCAAGCATCTGTGACCCGCCGTCCATTCGGCAGGAGATCACGATGAGCGGAACCTTGCGGCTATCGGACGTGCTCGGGCGAAACGTGGTCATCGAGTGGTTTGAGGCGGTCGCGCTCTCCCGCGCTGTATCCGAGCGGGTGAGTGAGCAATACGCGGGGGAAAGCGTTCCTGATCTTCACCAGATCGAGCTCAGTGCCGACGGCGACATCCCGATGTCTGGGGCGACCGAGACCAGAGAGCCGGTTCGCCGCCTGGGACAACTCCTCCAGGCCGCTCTGTCGCAATCCGACCCTCCAGTGCAGCTGCGGCTGATCGTAGCGCAGGCTACTGCTCCCGTACCGACGTTCGGTAGCGTCCAGGAGTTTTCGGATGCCCTGGGGTACTTCGAGCGTCCAGATCGGTCCGGCGTGCTCCGGCGCTTGTACGCGCGCGCGATAGCGACCACCGAAGCGCGGGATCATGCCGAACCGACGCTTGACATGATCGCTCCCCTCAGGGCCGAGGATCCAGCACCGGGCACACAGACTGCGGTGACTCCGGTGTCCAGGCGGCGAGCCGCCTTGATGGTCATGGCGGTGACTGCGCTGGTAGCAGCGGGCACTGCCTATTGGCAGTTTGGCATTCGCCCCCGGAGCGGACAGGTATCAGCCATTGCCATACGAGCATCGGACGCGGTAGGCGGCGCCGTCGTGTCGGGGCTTTCGACCGTCAGCGAAAGCGTGGGTCTAGGGCGTCTGGCGCCTGCGGATTCGTCCGCACCGGCGCCGACTGCGGCCCCTGCGGTCCCGACCCAGCCGGCGACTGCGAAGGCGCCTCGAAAAGTGCCGCCTCCTCCCGCGCCGGGGCGGGGAGAACCCCCGCCCCTCCTGGTGTTCGACCTCGATGGCGGAGCGATGGCGAGCCAGCCGGCGCCGCGCATTTCAGGTGATCCGCTGGCGGCAACCATTCCACTCGAGGACTCGAGCTCCGAGCTGATGATCTATTCGGCGGCCGATACGAGCGTGACCGCGCCGATCGGTGTAAGGCCACAACTTCCGCGCGCTCTTCCGCCTAATTTGACCAAGGAACAGCTCGGTCAGATCGAGCTGCTCATCCTCCCCGATGGCACGGTGGGCTCGGTCAAGCTCCTCGGGCCCTACAAAGGCGTTCTCGAAGGCATGCTGCTCAGCGCCGCCAAGTCATGGACCTTTGAACCCGCTTCCAAGAATGGGGTGCCGGTGGCCTTTCGGAAGGTCGTCTGGCTGGTAGTCCATTAGCGGCCCCCTCCGCGCCTCCCGATCTTCTCCACACAGCTGCAATGTCTTCAGTTCTGCGTTTCGGTACGTACGACAACCTGCTGACGGCCGTGATCTTCCTCGCCATCATCGTGACCTGTGGGCTCACGCCGATGCAGACGGATACGTGGTGGCAGTTGCGAGCCGGCCAGGACATGTGGCTGTCGCGGACGGTGCTCCTGAGCGACATCTATTCACACACCGCGTACGGCTCGTTCTGGCTGAATCACGAGTGGCTGGCCGACGTGGTGTTCTACGGGACCTACCGGCTTGGAGGCTTGGCGCTCCTGACGCTGCTGGCGGCGGCGTTAATCGTTGGAGGCTGGGCAGTTACCTGGCGGCTGACCCAGGGGCCGGTTGAGTCAGCGTTCATGTGGACTGCGCTCGCCCTGGTCTGTTCCGCCGGGTGGTGGGAGCCGCGCCCGCACGCGTTCTCGTTGCTCTTCCTGCCGCTGACCGTCCTGCTTCTGGCGCACTCCCGGCACTGGTGGCTCCCGGCCGTGTTCCTCGTCTGGGCCAACTGCCACGGTGGCGTATTGCTCGGATTCGTGCTCCTCGGAGCCGGTTTCGGCGTCCAGACACTTCTCGCACCGCGCCAGTGGTGGCGATTCGCTCTGGTGATGGTTGCCTGCATGGTGGCAGTCACTCTGACCCCGCTTGGCTTGCTCTTCTGGACCGAGATTCCCCGTTCGCTGATGCGGATCAACCAGTACACCCTCAACGAATGGATGCGCCCGGGCTTTTTCTCTGAGCTCCCGATGATCCCGTTCTGGTTCATCGCAATGACATTGGTGGGGTTTCTCGCGCGCAACGGTCGGCGGCTTCTGCACCTGACAGCGGCCGAGGCGACGGTTCACGCCTGCGCGCTGGCGTTGCTGCCAGGCGCCATTCTGGCGGTCCGCAATGTCGGACCTTTCGTGATGGTGGCGGTGCCGGCAATTACGTGGCTGATCTCCGCGGGGCGGGTGAGGGTTGCGGTCGCTCGCAATGAACGTCCGGTCCTCAATCTTGCGGTGGGTCTGGTCGCGGCGGTAACGGTGACCTGCACGCTTGTCTGGGCCTACAGCCGCAGCCTCGACCGGTTGCGCTGGGAGCCCGTGCCCGCAGGGGCTCTGGCCGCGCTCGAACGGTGTCCCGATAACCTGTACAACCGGTATGACGAGGGGGGGCCGTTGCTGTGGTTCGCCCAGGGCCGCAAGGTCTTTCTGGACGGCCGGCAGGATCCATACCCTCCGGACCTGGTGCTGGAACACGTTCGGATCGAGACCGGTCTCAGCGGGCACGAGCAGACCTTCGCGAGATTCGGGATCCGGTGTGCTTACCTTCCGGCAGTCTCACCGGTGGCCCGCCGACTGACGGAAACCGGATGGAAAGCTTTGTACCGGGA
>JACDBQ010000472.1 GCA_013694845.1 Acidobacteriota bacterium | reverse complement strand
GATAATGACGATGTTGTGGAAGATGCCGGCCGCGGGGAAGCTCATGTCCGCGATCTCGGGCAGCGTCTTCTTGATCAGCGGCAGGAAGATGCGCTCACTCGCCTTTCCGAGGAAGAAGTCCTCCATCGGAGGGATGCCGACGACGGTGGTCAGGTAGGTCGGCCGCTTGCGATGCGTGATGCACGTGAGGTGAAACACCGGGTAGTCATCGGGATGGGAATAGAAGCCGGTGTGATCCCCGAACGGCCCCTCACGCCGGCGCTCTCCCGGCTCGACGTACCCCTCGAGGACGATCTGCGCGTTCGCCGGAACTTCGAGGTCCTGGGTGACGCATTTCACCAGCTCCACGCGCTCCCGGCGCAGGAAGCCGGCGAGCATCAACTCGTCCAGACCTTCAGGCATCGGCGCGGTCGCGGAGAACGCGAGGGCCGGATCCGGACCGAGCGCGACCGCGACGGGCATGCGCTTGCCGAGACGCTCGGCCACCCTGTGGTGCTGTGCCCCGCCCTTGTGACGCTGCCAGTGCATGCCAGTGGTGCGGCCATCGAACACCTGCATGCGGTAGGTGCCAATGTTGCGCATGCCCGTTTCCGGGTCCTTGGTGAACACCATCGGCAAGGTGATATATGGTCCGCCGTCCTCGGGCCAGCACTTGAGAATAGGAATTTCGTCCAGCGAACCGTCCTGGCGCACAACCTCCTGGCACGGTCCGTCCTTGACGGTCTTCGGCAGCACGTCCTTCAACCGGTTCACCATGGGCAACATCTTCATCGCGTCCAGGATGCCGGTCGGAATCTTGGGTGTGGTGATGTCTTCGACCTGCCGTGCCAGATCGTCGAGCGAATTCACGCCGAGCGCCATGCACATGCGCCGCACCGATCCGAAGAGATTGATGGCGACCGGCATGTCGTAGCCCGTTGGCCGCTCGAACAGCAGGCCGGGCCCGCCACCGGGCGACTTCGACACCCGGTCCGTGACGGCGGCAATCTCCAGATCGGGGCTGACGGGCTCCGCGATCCTGGCCAGCAGGCGTTCCTTGTCGAGGGCGGCGATGAATTCGTCGAGGTCTTTGAACATTGTTTTCATGTCGCGCACGGCCCACGCCAACAGGCACCAGGAACACCAAGGCCACGAAGAACACCAGGGCCATCAGAGTTCAGATGCGTGTCTTTCCTTGGTGACCTTTGTGATCATTGTGAGCCTGGCATTTGAATACGTCTGTCGGCTAGACGCTCTCCATCTTCTCAGCAATACGCGTCGCCAGCTCCAGGGCGGCTCTTCCGGCCTCGCCGTCGACCAGGGGACGACGACGGTGCCTGACGGCGGCGACGAAATCGGCGAGCTCGCGGCGAAGCGGCTCGTCCTTCTCGACCGGCAGGGCGCCACCTTCGATCGTCGGACGCCCGCCGTCGCGGCGCACCAGGCGCCACCCTTCCACTTCCTGCGCGGCGTAGTCGATCGAGATGTACGAATCCGGTTGAAAGAATCGGATCTTGCGCACACGATCGCGGCTGATCCGGCTCGCCGTCAGGTTCGCGATGCACCCCGACGCGAACCGCAGGCGCGCGTTCGCGATATCGTACTTGGGCGTCAACACCGGAACGCCGACCGCCTCGACGGAGACGACCTTGGAACGGACGATCGCGGCGATCACGTCGAGGTCGTGGATCATGAGATCGAAGACCACGTCGATATCGAGAGATCGATCCGGAAAGACGCCCAGGCGGTGCACCTCGATGAACCTCGGTGACGTCACCAGCGGCATGACGGCCGCGACCGCGGGGTTGTACCGCTCGGTCTGGCCGACCGCGAGCGTGGCGCCCGATGCGTTCGCGGCGGCGAGGAGCGCATCCGCCTCCGCAAGCGATCGCGCCATCGGCTTTTCGACGAGCACCGCAATACCCGCTCCGAGAAACGGCATCGCGATCTCGTGGTGCAGCTCGGTGGGTGCCGCGATACTCACGGCGTCCACGGTCCCGAGCAGCTCCCGGTAATCGGTCATGGCCCGGCAGCCTGTCGCGGCAGCGACTTCAGCGGCCCGCTCGGCCACGGTATCGACGACCGCCACGAGTGTCGCCCCCTCCAGGGCGGCCAGGATGCGCGCGTGATGCCGCCCCAGGTGCCCGACCCCGACGACGGCAGTGCGAATCGGCTCAGCCACGCTGCGCGCTCATCGATCGACTGACGATGGTGATGCCTGCC
>JACDBQ010000418.1 GCA_013694845.1 Acidobacteriota bacterium | reverse complement strand
GGCCGTGGAGGCAGGGATGGGCGGGCTGGTCGGTTTCAACGACATGGTGCCAGCCTTCCTGCGCGGCTTCTACATGAAGTGGATGTCGGCGGCGGTTCAAGCGCGAGAAGCGCTGCATCGGTTCGACACCCTCACCCACGAAGCCCTCGTTCGCGAGTTCCGCAGCCTGGACCAGCAGGTGCTCGAGCAGAATCGCGTCGGCCTGGTAGGGATGCTGCGCGACAGGGTCCAGCACCGGCTTCGCCAGCCCGAAGCGTCCGCCGGGCTGCCGAGACTCCGGCGCGAGATGGCCAAACAGCGCAAGTTGAGTCCACTCCGCCGGACACTCCGGGAGTGCGACGCGGCGATCCGAGCGATCAAGCCGTGCTTCATGATGAGTCCACTCACGGTCGCCCAGTATCTCGACGGCTCCAAGCCGACGTTCGACCTCGTCATCTTCGACGAAGCGTCGCAGCTGCCCACCGAAGATGCTGTCGGGGCCATCGTTCGGGGGCAGCAGCTCGTTGTTGTCGGAGACCCCAAGCAGCTTCCGCCGACGAACTTCTTTGCCGTCTCGAGCGGCACGGTGACCGCACCACTCGGTGACGATGGGGCACCGCTGTATGAGGACGGCGAGAGCGTCCTCGAGGAGTTCATGGGCGCCGCGGTGCCGATGAGCCGGTTGAAGTGGCACTACCGCAGCGCACACGAACCTGGCGAACATCCAGGGTGACGAGCGGGACGCCATATTTCTGAGCATCACCTACGGCAGGTCATCTGACGGACGACTGAGATACAACTTCGGCCCGCTCAATCGGGAGAACGGATGGCGCCGGCTGAACGTTCTCGTCACGCGCGCGCGGCGCCAGATGAAGGTGTTCTCGTCCATGCGGGACCACGACATCAATCCTGCGGGGGCGGTCTCGGAAGGACCGCGGTTGCTGCGCGACTTCCTGGCCTACGCGGAGCACCGGAGGCTCGGCGGCGCCTCGGTGTCAGCCGCGGCTGACGCGGAAGCTCCTTTCGAGCGGGATGTCTGTGGGGAGCTCACCAAGCGCGGCATCCGGGTCCAGCCGCAGGTCGGCGTCTGCGGCTACCGCGTGGACCTTGGGGTGCTGGACGAGGAGCTCCCCGGCAGGTTCGTCTGCGGTATTGAATGCGACGGTGTCGCGTACCACTCGATGGAGACCGTCCGCGATCGGGATCGTCTGCGCCAGCAGGTGCTGGAAGACCGAGGCTGGATCATCCATCGCGTCTGGAGCACGGACTGGTTCAAGGACCGCCAGGGACAGGTCGATCGGCTCCTGCAGTTGATTGCAGCGTCCCGGGAGCAGGTCAAGACCGAGCAGGCCCAGGTTCAGGAGCAGCGGGTCGCCCAGGCGCGCCGCGCCGCCGAGGCGAAGCCGCCGGCGGCAGCCGCTCCTGTTCCTGCACCTCGGCCCAGCTACAGCCGGCCTGAGATCCCGCAGTACCAGATGTATCGCGGCGCGGGTAACCCGATGCGTGGGGAGATCCTCGAGGCGGCGTCCGACGCCCTCGCGGACCTGGTCGTCAAGGTTATTGAGGCAGAGGGACCTGTTCACGAGGCCGACGTCGTGTCGCGGATCTGCAGCCTCTGGGGCACGAGAGCCGGCTCACGAGTCCAGACCGCGATCCGTCGAGGGATCGACGTGGCGGTGAAAGGGAAGCGCTTGGTACTCCGCAGCCACGCTCCGGAGCGGCCGAAGCTGACCGGACGGATCCATCCACTCGAGCACGCGATTGCGGCTGCGCGCCCGCCGATACGTCAGCAGCCCGGTGTTCGAGAACGAGTACTGCGCCGTCCCGCTGATCAGGGTGTGCGCCACTTCGTCCACAACCGGCACAGCACGACCGGTCACGGCGAGCGCATTCACGTCGAACGGCGCCGCGAACAGCTTGCCCTCGTTCAGATACAAGAGATGGCCGCTCGGCGCGTAGCGTCCGAAGAGACCACCGCGATGGAGAACGCTGCGACGGCCGTCCGCCGTCCGGGCGATCACACTGCCGGCGCGCCCGGATTCCGCATGCGCGGTGAAGATCACGGTCTTGCTGCCTGGCAGAAACTGCGGCCACCGGTGCGTCGTTTCGCCGGACGCGCTATCGAGCGTGGTCAGCTGCGATGGCGCGCCGCCGTCAGACGACACGCTGAAGAGCGGCCCTTCGGGCCGTAGCGCGAACACGATGGTCCCGTCTTCGCTCCAGGCGCCACCACGCGCCTCCTCGGCGGGGCACACCGTCGTGACGGTTCCGCCGTCGAGTGCGACCCTCGACAGTTGACCCCCCGCGAAAAAGCCGACCGAGCTTCCGTCAGGAGAGAAGAACGGCGCGTATACCCCTTCCGTACCGGCCAGCGCCCGCGCCTTGAGCTCGTCGAGCCGGCGGGCATAGAGCTGCCAGCGTCCGCCGGACGGTCCGCGGGCGATGAAGACGAACACCTGGCCGTCCGGTGAGAGAATGGCGGTCGGACCGACCCAGTTGAGACCGATCCAGCCGACGCCCGCGATCGGCGTGTCGGCGCCAGCATCGATGCCCAGTGTCAGCAGCTCCAGGTTCGACACGATGGCGCGTGACGCCGACCACGGCGCGAACGAGCCCGCGGCGACGCCGGCGATCAGCGCGATGAGCGCGATGACCGCGAGCGGGAGCCAGCGACGAAGCGGCCACGCCTGGCCCCGACGCTTCGGCGGAGACGAAGAATCCGAGTCAGCCAACGAAGGACTCGCCAGCACGATCCGCGCTTCACCGATGTCGCGCAACCGTGATTTCACGTCACGCTGCAGGCAACGCGACAGCTGGGCGCGGATTTCAGCCGGTATCGCGGGTGGAAGCGCGCTGAAGTCCGGTTCGCGGGTGAGCACGGCTGCGAGGGTGTCGCTGAGCGTCTCCCCCTCGAACGGCCGGCGCCGGGCAAGCAACTCGTAGAAGACCACTCCGAACGCCCAGATGTCGGCCCGCTTGGTCGACCGGCAGGCCGCGCGCCTGCTCCGGCGCCATGTAGGCCGCCGTCCCGAGGATCATCCCCGCGCTCGTCGAGTGATGCGCCAGCGTCGGTGAGCTCGAGTCTGCACTGACCTCGGGCCCCTCGGGGTCCCATGCTTTCGCGAGCCCGAAGTCGAGGATCTTGACGTGTCCATCCTGCGTCAGACGGACGTTCGCGGGCTTGAGATCGCGATGGACGATGCCGCGCTCGTGCGCGGCCTCGAGCCCCTCGGCCATCTGCCGCATGATGTTGATCGCTTCGTCGAGAGCGACGGATCCACGCGTCAGCCGTTCGTCCAGACCTTCGCCTTCGACCAGTTCCAACCCAATCGCCAGGCGCCCCTGCGCTTCTTCCAGTCCGTAGACCGCCGCGATGTGCGGATGATCAGCGCGGCGAGGATCTGTGCTTCGCGGCGGAATCTGACCAGCCGCTGAGGGTCGGGCGCCACCGAGTCGGGCAGGACCTTCAGCGCGACGGTTCGCCCGAGCCTGGTGTCGAGGGCGCGATAGACCTCGCCCATCCCGCCGGCGCCGATGAACGCCACGATCTCGTACGGGCCGACGTGCGTTCCGGGGGTCGGCTCACGAGGCGTCGAGTTTATCCGACGACCGGGGTCGCAGCGACGTCTCCGGCGTGAGGCGTCCCGCCACCGCGGCCTCGCGCAATCGGATCTGATGACGGGCTATCCGGCCATTTCCTCCTGCGTCGGAAAGCCATGCTGCTTGCGGCCGACGTCCCCCTCGTGCTCCGCGCTGGTCTTATAGAGCTCGAATCGTCCGTCCTGCGCGTCATCAGCCACACTGCGCTCGTACGCCGCGCGTTCCTTCGTACTCATGGCTGAAAAGCCTCGGGCGATCTTCAGGTTCTGCCGGAGCACTTTCAGAGAATCGATGCCGGAGACCGTGGTGCAGACCTGCAGGCTCATCGCATAGCGCAGCGCGTCAGCCACGCGGACCGCCTTTTTCTTGATGACGCGCCCATTGCCGCCGAGGCTCTTCATGCCGATCGACGCGATGCCGCGACGGGTCAACTCCGGAAGCACGCGGTCCTGAAAGCTGCGGAAGTGCGCATCCAGGCCGTTCAACGGCAACTGGCAGGCATCGAAGTCGAAGCCGGACGCGAGCATCCGCAGATGGATGTCCGGATCCTTATGACCGGTGAACCCGACGTAGCGCGTCTTGCCCTGCGCCTTGGCGCGTTCCAGCGCTTCGACAACCCCGCCAGGCGCGAAATGCCTCTCGGGATCGTTGTAGTACACGCATTCGTGGATCTGCCAAAGGTCGAGGTGGTCGGTGCGCAACCGCCGCAGCGACCCCTCCAGCTGCCGCATCGCCACCTTTGCGTCGCGACCGTGGGTGCAGACCTTGGTCATCAGGAACACCGAGTCCCGCCGGTCCGCGATCGCGCGACCCATGCGCTGCTCGCTCTCCCCCTCGTGATATTCCCAGGCATTGTCGAGAAAGTTCACACCGGCGTCGATCGCCTCGTGGACGATCCGGATCGACTCGGCGATGGTCTTCACCTGCCCGAGGTGATAGCCGCCGAGGCCGATGATCGACACCTGGTCGGGATGCCGGCCGAACTGCCGGCAGGGGATGGGGTCGCGTCGAATCGATCGTGAAGCCATGAGTCGCACCGCCTCGTAAGGTGCGACAGACCTATGCAAGCGTGGGACCCAATCTAATTCGCCGGCCGCGTCCACGTGAAGCTGCGCGGGTGCAATGAGCTTCACAAGGCGCTGGCCGGGCCGAGCTTCGTCCGGCAGCGCCACATTGGTCTCCAGGGGCCCTCGCGCCCGGACCGCCAGGAACCAGGCACGAGGCACCAGTCATCCGTACCGGTTATTTGCTGGCCGGGCTCCGGGCGGGAGAGATGCTCAACTCCGGCACGAACCTCGCCAGCGTTCGCTCGACGTGCGCCACGGCACCGGTGGGGATCTTCTGCATCATCGCTCGATTTCCCTCTGGTCCGAGGACCTGGGCCGCGACCGGCCCCTTTTCGAGCTTCCGACATTCTCAACGGCGCGGCGATTCTATGCGATTTTAGTGAATTGACGCCTGTCTTTCTGTAATGTATTATACATACATGAACGATACGTCAAGTACGAAATCGGTGCAGCTTCTCTCCCTGCTGCGAACCGCCGGCACCGCGCGGACGGCGGTCGAGGGGAGCCCAACGCGATCGGCCATGACTAGTCTGCTGGCCTGCGGTTCATCTATGTGCAGTCTAGCAATACACAATCAGGAAGGTGAGGGAGAAATGGATATCGGACCGGCGTGATCGGCACCGGGGAGGTCCAGTGGATGACCGCCGGCACGGAGAAAACGTCGCGACGACCGGCAAGGTCCGGCTGCTCCAGTTGTGGCTCACCCTGCCGAAGGAGCGCCGGTGGACCGAGCCGAGGTTCCAGAACCTCCGTGCCGACGCGATCCCGGTCCGTCGTGAACCAGGCGTGGAGGTTCGTATCTACAGCGGCAGGTCCGGCGAGCTCGAGTCGCTGGTTCGCAACCACGTGCCGGTCCTGATGATGGGGGTCTGGCTCTCTACGAGGGACTCGCCGGCGAACATCCCTATAAACCTTCCTCGGTCGATGGCGTCTTGCGGCGGATCGGTCGGGAGACGCCCCGGAACCTCCGAGCCTACCGGACGGACTGCCCCGAACCGGTCGCCACCTTCTTTGCCCACGCGCTGTCGCGCGATCGCAGCGAGCGGCCGCCCAGCGCTAGAGACTTCGTCGATCGTTTACAGTCCGCGATGGCATGAGCGAACCGTCTTCTTCCGCGCCTGGGGCAGCCAGGCATGGCTCAGGCTGAAGACGGCGCGCGGCACCTGGACATCCCGCACACCTCGATTGCATGGCAACTAAGTCGTAGTGGATCAGTTACTTGGCCGAATGACATTCCTCTCGGCATCGATTTGTCGATCCCCATAGAACCTGTTCGACAGGTAGGTGGGAGGCAGAAGATGCAGATGAACAGTCGTGATGATCCGGACAGGTCGCGCCACTGGGCCGGGCGAGCGCTCAGCGGGCTCGCTGTGTTGTTCCTTCTCTTTGACAGCGCCGGCAAGCTCGTGCAGGTTCAGCCGGTCATCGAGGGGACGATTCAACTCGGATATCCTCGAGACGTCGTGTTCACACTGGGCGTGATTCAGCTTGCGTGTGTTCTGGCCTACGTCATCCCGCGCACGTCGGTGCTGGGCGCGCTGCTGCTGACGGGGTATCTGGGCGGGGCGGTCGCGACGCACGTGCGGGTGGAGTCACCGCTCCTCACTCACGTGCTCTTTCCCACCTACGTCGCGGCGTTCCTGTGGAGTGGACTGCTTCTGCGGGACGCTCGGTTGCGCGCATTCCTGCCGACACGGAGCGGGTGATGAGCGACGTAACATCGAAAGACGGCACGACCATCACCTATGAACGATCGGGCCGCGGTCCGGTGTTCAGGGTGACCTGGCAGCTCCCTCTGTCCACACCGACCGAAAGGCCTGTCGCTCCGGACACTAGAATACGGTATGGACACACCCGGGAAGGAAGCGATGCGGGAGCGGCTCGAAGCGCTGCGGCGGTTCGACGCGTGGGCGTCTGCACACCCCACCTATCTCCCCGCGGCGGACGCCGTCGCGGCTGCTGGTCGGCTCTATGATCTGCTGCCGACCGCTTCGCGACTTCGGCCGGTGGATCCTCAGGGCGTGATGACCCTTCATCGCCTGCTCCGGCTCGGGTTCGCAAGCCGATGACGACACAGGAGGACGGGCTCGCGGAGATCACCGCATTCCTCGAGCGCCAGGACGTACCCTACATGGTGATCGGCGGTATCGCCAATCTGATCTGGGGCGAGCCGCGCGCGACCCTCGATGTCGATGTCACCGTCCTGGTGTCGTCGGATGCCATCGACAGCTTCATCGCGTCGATCGGCCGCGAGCTCACGATCCTCGTGAAGGATCCGTCCCGTTTCGTACGCGACACGCGTGTGCTGCCGGCGTCGTCGCGATCCGGTGTACGGATCGATCTCGTCTTCGGACTGTTGCCGTTCGAAGAAGAAGCGGTACGGCGCGCCGTCAGCGTGGTGGCTGCCGGGCGATCGATTCGCGTGTGTACGGCAGAGGACCTGATCCTCATGAAGATCATCTCGGACCGGCCGCGCGACCTCGAGGACGCGAAAGCCATAGTGCGACGACGGCTGCCGTTGCTGGACCTGGGATACCTGGAGCCGCGCGTTCTGGAGATGGCGTCGATGATGGAGCGTGATGAGATCACGTCGCGTTGGCGGGATTGGAAAGCGGAGGCGAGCAAACCGTAGCGCACGTGGCCGTGCGAGGCGCCGTCTGTCGAAGTAGCGTAAGTTACGAGTCGGACGAGCTCGTGAACAGATGCGGACCGCTCTTCTTC
>JACDBQ010000378.1 GCA_013694845.1 Acidobacteriota bacterium | reverse complement strand
GCCCCTTACTGTTCCCCACCTCGCTGCGCGCGCGCCGCCGCGGACGGCTCCCCTCCGGGGCGCGCTTGCCTCTCAACTTCGCTCGGTGGGGCCCCTTACTGTTCCCCACCTCGCTACGCGGGCGCCGCGCCCCGCACCCCGCACGTTAGCCCCTGACTCTCTCCAGTAATACGCCCTCCCCTGCTTCCAGTTGACCGCGAAAACGAGCGGAGACGACCTCGCGTGATAAGCGTGCATTCCCGTGGTCTGGATCCGCTCCGCGTCGAGGCGGCCGCGCAGGATCACTGGCCACCACTCGATCCGCCCGGGAATATCCATGACCGTGCCCCCGAGCGATGTCTCGTCGGGCTGCAGGATCGCGCGTAACGCGTCCTCGTCGGCTGGGCGAAAGTTGAAGAGCCCCCAGCGTTCGGGGCCGTCCACCGCGTAGGCGGCCCTCAGCTCGTAAGCGTTCTCAGGAAGCGTGTCCGGCATCCAGCCCCGCTCGACTGCACCGGAGGCTCGCGCTTCTCGCAATGTGGCGTAGGTGGCGGTATGCACGGTGGGGCCGGAGCAGGCTGCCATCAGCGCCACGGTCATCACGGAAACCGCACCACACCAGCGGAGCGGCAGCCGCGAACCGCGTGGCCGCGGGTATGGAGCCCCGCCAGGCGTCAAGGTATCTTCTTCCACGTCAACGTGTGACGGACGAGCCCGCCGGCTTTCCGCACGTCGGTCGACAGAATGAGCAGTTCACCGTCGAACCGCATACTGCGCACCTGATCACCGCCCACCCAGCCCGGGTTGAGCGCCCCATCGACGTGATGAATGACGATGCCGTCGGGCTCGTTGACCTCATAGCGGCCGAAATAGGCGATGTAACCCGCGTAGGCGGATCGCACGTCCTGTGCCCCCCACTGGCCGGGCGCCACCTCGAGGCGGCCAGGCCGCATCACCTGCCCGGCCATGTTCCCATGCTCGTCGTAACTGAGGCGCCCCACGGCGTCGCCATAAGGCTTACCGGCCGAGCCGTCCGCGTTCTGGGTGAGATACGAAAGAAGAGTCCAGTTGCCTACCAGTCGCTGCATCGTTATGAAATTCTGTGTTCGGTGTTCTGTGTTCTGCGTTTCATATCCACCCGCCATAGAGCTCGGGCCGCCGATGCTCCAGAAAGAGCCTGCGGGCGTGCGAGTCCCGCGTTTGCTGCCAGTCGATATCCGCCGTGAGGGTGAAGTCCTCCATCGCTGGAGCGCGAGCGATCACTCGGCCGTCAGGGGCACAGACGAAAGACTCGCCGCCAAACGTCAGGCACTCTTCGCGGCCGACACGATTGCACAAAGCGACGAAGTAGCCGTTCTGGAAGGCCGCTACCTGCATCTCCCCCTCGTAGAGACCGTCCGGCCATTCCCCGGCCGCGCCGGCTTGAGGCACGACGACGAGGTCCGCGCCGCCCACCGCGAGCGCGCGCATGTACTCCGGATAGTGCCGGTCGTAGCAGATCGCCACGCCGATGTTCCCCGCCCGGGTCCGATACACCGGCGCGCCGGTGTCGCCAGGCGTGTAGTACCCCTGTTCATGGAAGCAGGGGTAGTCGGTGATGTGGATCATGCGGGTCGTGCCGAGGAGCGAGCCATCGGCATCGATCACGGGGGAGGCATCGAACGCGCGGTCGCCGTCGCGCTCGTAGAGATTCAGGACAATGACGACACCGAGCTCGCGGGCCTTGCGGGAGAACTGCTCGGTGATCGGCCCGGGGATCGGTTCGCCCAACCCTACCGGATCACCGGACGCCGGCCGCTGGGGATGAAACGACTCGAACGCGAGCTCGGCGAACGCGACCACTTCGGCTCCATCGCGCGCGGCGCGTTCCAGCGCCGCCAGCCCGCGGGCAACGTTTGACGACTTATCGAGCTCCGCCCGCTGCTGAATCAGCGCGATCCGCATCCCTAAACGCTATCACGACGTTTCCCATCGCCTGGCGAGCAGCCGCGCCCCGGAAAGAAAGACGATCGTCAGGGTGGTGAGCACCAGTACCTGCGGCCAGAGCTGCCACAGCGATGCGTCTCGCCAGAAAACCTTGAGATATCCGTCGAGTGCCCAGCCGTTGAACGTCAGCAACCCTATCTTCTGCATCGTCTCACTCATGAGGAAGCGAGGAAACATGCTGCCGCCGAGCGCAGACATCGTGAGGATGAGGATCGTGGAGAAACCAGACAACTGCGCGCGGCTCCTGGCGATTGTCGCGAGCACCAACCCGAGGGCCGCCGCGGCCGCCGCGGTGATGGCTGTCATCACGATGAAGCCGGGCAGATGCGACGTGAGCGGCAGCTGGAACGCCAGCCATCCCCAGAGGAACATCACCGTGAGCTGCGCCGCGCCGACGATGACGAGGAAGAGCCACTTGGCCAGCAAGAGCCGCGTCATGCTGAGGCGCGTGGAAAGCAGCCGTTCGAGCGTGCCGGCCTCGACTTCATCGAGCAGCGCGCCTCCGGCACCGGCAACGCAGGAGAAGAGCAGGAACATCACACCGATGCCCGCGGCGTAGAACGAGATCAAG
>JACDBQ010000366.1 GCA_013694845.1 Acidobacteriota bacterium | reverse complement strand
CGGCTGTGCCGATTCCGATGGTCATGAGTGCTTCACGCCTGTTCATTTGAAAACCTCGAATGGAATGAGATAAGCGATTTGTCCCGTGGCAAACGTCGACTATCACCTCTGGCGAACGTCTGTCAAGGTGAGGCGACCGGGGGTAGTGGTCTAGTTTCAGGTCGGCCGCGCTCATCGCGGCCCCATTCTTGCCCGAGCACGGAGCGGCGCTATGCTTAGCGGGCCGCCAGTTACGCGCACCGCGCATCCCATCAGGCGGCTGACAAATCCGCGTGATTGGGGGAACGGAATGTCCGTCTGCATCGCGGCGATCTGTAAGAGCGTGACAGGCCCTAGCAGCGTCATCGTTACCGCCTCTGACCAGATGGTCACATGGCGGACGTACTCATCGTCTGAGAGTGCTCTGAAGGCTGCGAGGCTCGCTCCTAGATGGATGACGATGATCGCGGGGGATGATGTTACCCGCGGTGTTGAGAGTGTGATCCGCGATACGCGCGCAACGCTTGCGGTCTACGACAATACGCCGCCTAATGTCCCTGAGGTTCAGGCCGTATTGGTCGGGGCATGGCGTGATACCCAAAATCGCATTGGGCAAAACTTAGTTCTCAATCCGTTTCGCGCGACCGTTGATGAGTTTAGAAAACGCGGCCGACAGCAGTTCGGGGACGCCAAATTCGCGGAGCTGGCCGAACGACTGCAGCATGAGAGCCGCCTAGAGTGTCAGTTGCTGGCGTGTGGATTTGACGCAAATAAAATTCCGGCTCTCCTAGTCTGCGACGACGAATTCCTCTGCCGCGATTTTACCCGAGCCGATTTCGTTGCCATCGGAACGGGCCATACGACTGCAATTGCCAATATGGCCTTCCATGAGTACACGCGAGAGGTGGATGTGGAATCGGCAATGTATGCGCCGCCAAGTTCATGGCGGAGCGCGCTCCAGGTGTGGGCAAACACACGTTGGTGTTGTGCCTACGCGATGATGGTCAGACGAAGTGGATTTTCAAGAGCCACATTCAGCAGATCCGTGACTTTTGGGAGCAGCACGGACGCCCGAAGATACCGGTGAAATCGGCGATTGATGCGGTGCTGAAGCCGATCACGGAACATCAAAAGTGGACGACTCTTAACCGAGCAGTCCTACCAATTCATCAATGCTCCACACATGATCCGACACGCCAGATTCCATCGCTGGGGTAACGCGGAGAGTCTGATGCACTTTGCCGAAGTTGTAATACATGAAGTGCAGCGCCACGTTGTGCGCGAGCATTTCAAACTTCTTCGAGAACGCATTCGTCAGGCGCGTGAAGCGGCGCATGTGCATCCGCTTCGTCAGGTTCTGGCGCTCCACGTAGGACGTGGAAATATGCTTCGCGTTGGGCTGGCCGCTGATCTCTTCAACCTTGCAGCCGAGGCACACCGCCGGGCTGTAGCGCGTTTCGCTTCCGGCTTCCGCGCCGTAAATCTTCTGAAGCACCGCATAGTCAATGTCGGAGCCGAACGCGGATTCGACCGCTTCCAAGTATGGCTTGTGGCCGTCCGTCGTCATCTGCACGCGATTGCGGAGACGCGAGGCAACGTCCGTCATGAACGTGTACGCCGCGCCGGCGTCACGCGATCCGACCAGCCACGAAATCACGAGCTTGGAGTCGGCATCAATCGCGGTCCACGTCCACGCATCGCCAGCGTCCGGGTGCTTCTCGGTGATCTCCGTCGTCACGTTCTTTTTCTTCGCGTAGACAAACGACCAAATCTCATCGCACTGCACGCGCTTCGTGGTGAGGTTGCGGAGGTGTTCATCCTGATACTGCGCGCAGGCTTTCCCGAGATCGCGCAGCAACTTTTCAATCGTCATCCGCGCAAAGCCGGTCATGCGAGCGGTGGCGCGGAGGCTGTTGCCTTCCACGAGACAGGAGACGATGCGGGCGCGTTCGGCAGTGCTCAAGCGATTCATAATGTATAATATACTTGCTCGTGCAAGCAATGTCAAATCGAAACAGCCGCGCCGGCTATTTGTGTCAAGTCGGAACTCGGCTAATGTCAGCGAGTCAAAAGGAGGCTCGTTGTCATTGCAGTTACGGTTGCAGTACCAGCGGAACCAGGTTGCAGACGAGGTTTCGGCTATCACCGCAGTTGTACGTCCCATTCTGGAGGGGCTGCTCTATGCGCTAAAAGGCGACGTGGTCGCAGAGGTTGGCGGTCATGAGGCCGTGAAGCTGAAGATGCTGCCACGCCTGTACAGACCCGGAGATCGGGACTGCGGAATCTGTTTCGAATACGCGGTTCACAATGCGCTCAACCGAGGCGAGGCTACGGTTGTGGAGCGGCTTGAAGACGCCATGAAAGCCTGCCGCGTGCCTGGAGTAGACCCGGCGTCTCTGCTTTTTGGACTTGAAAAAAGTGGAGCATTCGGCCTGATCGACACTGTCAAGAACAGCCTGACGGATGATTCGAGGCTGCTCACTGGTGCGAGATCTCAGCCTCCGAAGCTGAAGAGATACATCAATAGCATCGCCGCAGCATTCCGAAAGAACGACGAGCGAGCGTTATTGCCATCCAGCATGTCGGGACTGTGGAAGGCAGATCTGTTTGTTGGCCATACCGATGCAGACAGGTGGGTCGCCACGACCGTCAAGATCAATCCGAATCATCTAGAGGGCGCTAGTGGCCTTCGGATCGGCATCGTTCCAGCACGTGAGGGTGCTAGCGACATTGTTCGACGTGACGACTCGCGCAACCTTGTGATTTGTCCGCTCCCTCACGACGGGGCATTCATGGAGGTGTTCTATCAGGGATGGGGCGTGGTTCAGCAATTTATGGCAGCGGATGCCTTCGTCCCTTCTGAGGTCCGACTGCCAAGACAGGCGGAACGCCAAGTTGCGAGGTATCTCGAAGACCGTCGTGAGTTTGGAGTACTGGATGTCATAGACGCGCTGATACCACTAGCGCAGCCAGAATTACTCGAAACCGAGAAGATGAACGCGGAGCTAATTAGCGAAAGCGCGACGAAGCCAACACTGGACGCGGTCGTTGCGCCAATGCCGGAGACAAAAGGCTAGGCGGCTTTACCGCTTCTTGCCGGCTGCCGCCCACCGCGCTTGAACCGCCTTCTTAGCGATGGCGCGGCGACGCGCCGGAGACAGCGCGGCGGCGCGTGCTTGGCCCCCCTTGGACGCTCCAAGTCGGCTCAGGGCGACGGCGGCGGGGTTCCTGGTGTCTGGCACTTCAGGAGCTGGCTCGGTCTGTCCTGTGGCCTCTTGAACGATTTGATAGGCCAGTTGATTGGCGTCTCGGGGCCGCTTCTTGGATTTACTTGCTCGTGAAGGCATGGGCCGATTGTCGCACACGAAGCCGGAAGGATTTATTTGCGTGTCGCTGAAACTAGACCATTACCCGACCGGGGCGTCAGGCGTCCTCCTTCGTGAACTGGTTGTCGACGAGACGCCAGATGCGGCGGGCGTTCCGGTTTCGAAGCTCCGGCGGCAACGCCGCATCGGGAAATCCCTGGTAGCAGACCGGGCGCACGAAGCGGTGGATGGCCGCGGTGCCGATCGAGGTGAAGTGCGGGTCGGTGGTCGCGGGATACGGGCCGCCATGATGCATGGCCGCGCAAACCTCGATTCCTGTCGGAAAGCCGTTGAACACCAGGCGCCCGACCTTCCGCTCGAGAACCCGCACCAGCCGCTCGTAGGTGCGCAGGTCCTCTTCGGTCCCGTGGAGCGTGGCGGTGAGCTGTCCCTCGAGTGACTCGGCATACCGCACCATCTCCGCGACGTCCCTGCACTGCACGACGATGGAGGCGGGGCCGAACAGCTCCTCCTTCAGATGGGGTTCCGCCTCGATCGTCTGCGGATCGGTGGCGAACACCGCCGAGGCTGCCTGGCAGGCGCCCGCGGCAGGTTCCGCAGAGCGGCCGATGGTCCGGACACCCTTCGTCCGCGCAACCCGCTCGAGCCCGGCGTCGAAGGTTCGCTGGATGCCGGCGTGCAGCATCGTCGCCGGCGTCGTGGCATTGGCGAGACGCCCCGCGGCGTCGAGGAAGCGTCCGAGGCCCGGCGCCTCGAGACCCAGCACGATGCCGGGGTTGGTGCAGAACTGCCCGACGCCCATCGTCACCGAGCCGATGTAACCCTCGGCGATCTGCTCGGCCCGTTGTTCGAGGGCCCCCGGCAGCAGGAACACGGGATTGGTCGAGCCCATCTCGGCGTACACCGGGATCGGATCCGGACGTGCCGCGGCCGCGTCGTACAGCGCGCGCCCGCCGCGGAGCGACCCGGTGAACGCCACCGCGCGCGTGGCCGGATGTCGAACGAGCGCCAGCCCGAGCTCGTGCCCGGCGCCGTGGAGGAGCGAAAAGCTTTCGAGCGGCAACCCCGTCGCCTCGAGCGCGCTGTGCACGGCGGTCCCGAGCATCTCGCCGGTGCCGGGATGAGCAGGGTGCCCCTTCACCACCACCGGGCACCCCGCAGCGAGCGCGCAGACGGTATCGGTCCCGACGACGCCAATGGCCAGCGGAAAATTGCTGGCGCCGAAGACGACGATCGGGCCGAGTGGAATGAGCATGCGTCGGACGTCAGGTTTCGGCAGCGGCTGGCGCTCCGGCTGACCGCGATCGATCCGCGCCTCGACCCATGAGCCTTCACGAAGGAGCTCCGCGAAGAGCCGCATCTGGTTGACCGCCCGCCCGCGTTCGGCCGTCAGGCGCGCCAGCGGCAGCCCCGTCTCGAGGTGGGCACGCTCCAGCAGGGCGTCCCCGAGCGCAACGATCTGATCTGCGATCCGATCGAGCAGGTCCGCCCGCACCTCGTGTGCGGAACCGCGCAGTGCATCAAAGCTTGACTCGGCACCCCGCAAGGCGCTGTCGACTTCCGCTGCCGTGGCCTCGTAGTAGGGCGGGTCGAGCGGCTCCCCTGTTGCCGCCACGGCAGCCTGAAACGTGGTGGAGGCCTCGGCGGCGATACGGCCCCCGATCAGATGTTTTCCCCGAAGTTCCATCGTTACTCCATCGAGTTGCTGAGCGTGCCGATCGGCTCGATCGTGATGCGAGCTTCGTCGCCGCGCTGCAGCGAAAAATCGTCGGGCGGCACGACGCCGGTGCCCGTCATGAGCAGGCACCCGGCGGGAAACGCCGCTTCTCGGAACAGATACGCCACGAGGTCGGCCAGCGGTCGTTTGATCTCACCGACCGTGGTCGACCCGCGGAACACCACGGCCGATCCCCGAATAATCTCCAGAGCAATGGCCGTGTCGCCCCCGGGCGCCGACTCACTGATCAGCACGCCGGGCCCGATTGCCGCGCACCGGTCGTAGGTCTTGGCCTGCGGCAGGTAGAGGGGATTCTCACCCTCAATGTCGCGACACGACAGATCGTTCCCGATCGTGTAGCCAAGGATGCGGCGGTCGGGGCCGATCAGGAGCGTCAGCTCCGGCTCCGGGACGATCCACGTAGAGTCTCGGCGCAACCGCATGGCCTGGCCGTGACCGACCACCCGATGAGGCGTGGCCTTGAGGAACAGCTCCGGGCGCTCCGCGTGGTAAATCCGATCGTACAGATCTCGGGCACCGCTCGAGCCCGATTCTGCCATGCGGGCAGTGCGTGACCTGAAGTAGGTCACGCCCGCCCCCCACACCTCCTGCGAACCGATCGGCGGCAGCAGCTCGGCGGTGTCCGGCGGCTCCTCGTCCGGGGCTGTCTGCGCCAGCTCGCGCACGTGCGCGAGCAGGCCGCCTCCGCGGGAGACCAGCGCGTCGAAGCTTTCGGCAGCGGCGATCCAGCGACCGCCGCAGTCGAGAACCGGTCCTCGACGCGTGTTATAGAGCCGGATCCATTCGTGATGCGCTGCCAGCGGCATCTCACCGGCTACTGCTGCCGGGCGCGCCGCGCGACGGGATCACCGGCAGCACGATGTGCGACGGCCGCTCG
>JACDBQ010000370.1 GCA_013694845.1 Acidobacteriota bacterium | reverse complement strand
CCGATCGCGGCGATCCGCGCGCCGCTGGCGAACACCATCCGCAGAATCGCGCCGCGATCAGCGCCGAGCGCCATGCGGATGCCGATCTCCTGCGTCCGCTGTGCCGTCGCGTAAGCGAGCACGCCGTAGACGCCGATGGCCGCGAGCGCGAGCGCCACGGCGGCAAACAGACCGAGCAGCAGCGTCGTGAATCGGCGGTTCGCCTGCGCCTGCGCGAGCAGGTCACCGACCGTACGAATGCCGGCAATCGCCTGGTCGCGATCGAGCGCCCACACCGCCGCCTGCGCGGCGCCGGCAAGCGCAGCCGGGTCGCCGGCGGTGCGGAGAAACACGAACATGCGCGGGTCGGGCGCCTGCTGCATCGGGAAGTAGACTTCCGCCCAGGGCTCTCGTTCAAACCCGCCGCGCCGGGTATCCGCCACGACTCCGACGATGGCCTGCCACCGGTTGTCGGGCTGGGTGGGATCGCCGAACGTCACCCGCCGGCCAAGCGGATCCTCGTTCGGGAAAAAGCGGCGGACGAACGATTCGTTGACGAGGACGACCTCCTGGGCTCGCGGTGCGTCCGCCCGGGTGAACATCCGTCCACGACGCAGCGGGATCTGCAGGGTGGCGAAGTAGCCCGGCGTGACCGAGTCGTACGGGACCGGAATGTTCTGCGCGTTGGCCGGGAACGGCGGCCGCCCTTCGATGTTGATCGTTGCCGAACCCGGCAGCCGCGAGAGGAGCAGCGACGAGCCGGCCCCCGAGGCTTCGACACCCGGCAACGCCGACAGCCGTTCGATCAGCTGCTCGTAGAATGCCGCGACGCGCTCTGGCGTCGTGTACTTCGCCCCCGGCAGGTCGAGGCGGAGGGTGAGCACGCCGGTCGAGGCGAAGCCCGGATCCTGGCTGTTCAGCGCGATGACGCTGCGCACCAGCAGACCGGCGCCGACCAGCAGCACGAGGGCGACCGCCAGCTCTCCGATTGCCAAAGCGGCGCGGACTCGGCGGCCGCGAACCCCGTCCGACCCTGTGCGGCCGCCTTCCTTCAGGTGCGCGCCGGAGTCGCGGCGCGCGGCGTGGAGTGCCGGAACGATGCCGAAGAGCAGGCCGGTGAGCAGGGATGCGCCAAGGGCATACGCGATCACCTGCCGGTCGACGGCAATGTTCGCGAGCCGCGGGAGGCCCGCCGGCGCCAACGTTTGCAGGAGCTCCGTGCACCACGCCGCGACCAGCAGGCCTGCGGCGCCGCCGATCAGGCCGAGCAGCAGGCTTTCGGTCAGCATCTGGCGCAGCAGTCGACGCCGCCCGGCGCCGAGCGCCGCCCGAATCGCCAGTTCGCGCTGCCTCGAGGCGGCGCGGGTGAGCAGCAGGTTCGCGACGTTGGCGCAGGCGATCAGCAGGACGAAGCACACCGCACCGAGCAGGATGATCAGCGGCCGCTTGACGTCACCCACGATCTCTTCGTGCATCGGCACGAGGCGGATGCCGATCCCGGCGTTCGATGAATACTCTTTCTCCAGCCGCGTGGCGATGGCGTCCATTTCTGATTGAGCCGCCTCGCGCGTGACCCCGGGCTTCAGCCGCCCGATGATGGTCAGCCAGTACGACCCGCGGGAGCTGAACAGCTGTTCGAACCGCCCGACAGGGGCGAGCGGCACCCAGAACTCCGCGTCCTCGGGATGGGCGAAGCTCTCCGGCATCACGCCAAGCACCTCGTGCGAGACGCTGTTGAGCATGATCGTCCGGCCGATAATGGACGGGTTCGCGCCGAACCGGCGCGTCCACAGCCCATGCCCGAGAATCACGACTCGGTCCCCGCCGGCCTGCCCGTTGCCCGCGGCGAAAGCCCGGCCTCTCGCGGGCACCACGCCGAGCGTGTCGAAGAAGTCGGGTGTCACCCGGCCGCCGCGGATCTGCGCCGGGTCACCGATGCCCGTCAGCGTCACGCTCGCGCCCGAGTACGCCGACATCCGCTCGAACGACGTGCTCGCACGCCGCCAGTCCTCGAAGTTCGGATACGTGCCGACGTCCTTGTCGAACCCCTGACGCGGGTTGTACGTCCAGACCATCATCAGCCGGTCGGGCTGCGGGTAGGGAAGCGGCCGCAGCAGCACGGCGTTGACGACGGTGAAGATCGCCGCGTTCGCTCCGATGCCGAGCGCCAGCGTCAACGTCGCGACCGCATAGAAGAGCGGCTTTTTCGCGATGCTCCTGAGGGCGTAGACCAGATCGTTCAGCATGATTTTCCTCGCGCTTACTCCGCGCGCGACGCCGTCAACGGATCCACTTTCAGCGCGCGACGGGAAGGAATATAGCTGGAATTTGAGTTCGACGTCATAAAGTGCGCTGAAGACGCTCGGCTGCTGCGCGGCACCCCATTGACCGTGGAGGCCTTTTCATTTCATCGTTCTGATGGCGGCTGCCTCGCAAGCAGGGTCCCCTTCAGGCCGTTGTTTGCAGGAGCGAAGGCACGTGGCTCTCCAGGTCCGTAACGAGTGCTTCGGGCAACGAAATCTTGGCGATCGGGAAGTTGCCGGCCCCGAACAGCCAAATATCCACCCGCCGCATCGGTCGAGTCGTCATGCGACAGCCAGCAGCCCGTCTTGCGGTGAGGAAAATGGCATTGCAGGGCATCTAATGTTTGTCGTCCGTCGCCTGACTCGCCAGGACCGGCAGTTCGCTCTGTTCGCCTGCGGCATCATGGCGCTGGGATTGTGGGCGGCGACGTTCATTTTTGGTGTGGCGAACGCGCTCCTGCTCCGCCCCCTCCCGTACAAAGATGCCGACCATCTTCTCCGGATCGCCGCGTCTCATGCTGAGAGCCGGCGGCTGAACCGGGGGCTCTCGTGGGCGTCCTACGAAACGGTTCGCACGCTGCCCGCGATCGAGGAGGCGGCGGCATACGAAGCGCGCGGCCTGAACATCACCATCGGCTCGGAACCGCGGCGCGTCGCGGGGCCGCGGCGACCGCGTCGCTCTTCAACCTTCTTGACGTCGCCCCTGTCGCAGGGCGGGTCTTCTCTTCCGAGGAATCCTTGCGTGGGCGAGGGAAGGAGAGCGGGAAGATCCGGACCTCTGGGTAAAGTATGCGGAGTGGAAGAAGCAGGGCAGGCCCGGAAAGTTCCTTCAGTGGCTCAAGCCGGACGAGGCGCATCCGCCCGGTTCCGCGCGAACGCCACGACTGCTCAGAGCGCTCACCCGCATAGCGCTGCGCGGTACCGCTGCGGCCGTGTTTGCGTTCCTCTGCGGCACGTTCGTGATTCTTCCGTTGACCAACTTCATTCTCACGATGAAATCGAGCGTGATCATCGTGGTCGCTCTCTGTTGTCTGTTGGTAATTGTGGTGTTCGGGACAGCTCTTCTCATCCTAGCGATGGCAGGTCTATGGGGGCTGGTACTGGAGTGGGGCGCGGAGCCACTCGAATACGCCGCGGGGGCGACAGGGCTTGCGCTCTGGCCAATCTGGTCACTGTTCCTGCTCGGCTTTGGCTGGGAAGTCGCTGTAGCCAGCTTCTTTTTGGATGTGTTCGCGGAAGCCACCCCCCGTGGTCGCTGGGAGCTGCATCACCTCGGCCCTCCGGAGCACTGGGGATCGGAAAGTGTGGCGCGGCCGATGCGTCACGCTTTTTTGCATGACGACCCCCGCGTATTCGCTGCGGTCGTCGTCTGGATTCAGGAGTCTTCACAGCGTATGCGACAGCACTAAGTGTCCGGTCTTTCGTGAGCGGGCATTGTCAAGTTGGTGGCGATATCCGGCACCAGCGGTCGAAGAGGTTCGTGACCACCACGGTCGGGCGTTTCGGCCAAGATTCTACAGGGCGAAAGCGAACCCCGTAGTCCCCGAGACAGCATCCCATTGGCCCACTTGCGCGAGGTGAGGGTTCCGGATAACGCGCTGGCGCCCTCCCATGTAAGCCGATGTCGGCGTGCCTTGCGCCTTACGGGCAGGAGGTAAACGATGAACGCAATCGTTCTCGGAATGGCGCTGCTGGTCTCTTCCACCGAGGTATCGCCAACGTCGGAGAGGTCGCGCGACACGGTCGTGCCCCCGGCCTTCACCTTCGATCTTCCTGACGGTGCGGCCACGTCGCGCAACTTGCCGCACCGTCTCCTGAACGAACAGTCTCGACCGGTATGGCGACGCGCGTCGTTGCGGGCCGCGCAGGCCACGACTGCGAAGCGGTTTGCAAAGACAGACCGGATCATTGCCGTCGTTGCCGCCGTGTGCGGCGGGTGGCTGGCGGGCGGCGTAATCGGCTACGCCCTCACGTCGAAGCCGGACGACGACGTGAGCGGTCTGCGGGGCGTCATGATCGGTGCGCCGGTCGGCGCAGTCATCGGCGCGGTCGCCGCCTATCGGCTGACGAAGTAAGATGGGCGCCCTAGGCCACATCTGCTGTCGTAATCGGTGAGATCGCGACTTTCCAAGGGCGTCTCTGATATGTCAATCCGCTCCGGTCGTGGGCGGGTGCGGTCGTACAGCACGGTGGAGTCACCAGTTTGTCAGCCGTGATCAACGCACAGTGTTGACCCAGACTTTCCCTGACCTGAAGATCCGCGCGCCAGCGCCGTGGGGGAGGCGCGTTTACCCGCCGTGGCGAGCGTTCGTATTCTCGCCGTTCGAGTGATTGACGGCTTTCATCAGACGATGAGCATCCTCTATTAGAGCAATCTCCATCGGGCGCGCGAGCGATTCGCGGGTGTGAAGGCGCTTGGCGAATTCGGCGAACATGCGCTCGTACTCGCCGGCCATCCCACCGGTGTTCGATTGACGCGTCGTGCCGTCCACCACGAGCGCGTCGCGCGTGATGTCGATGTGCACATTGCAACCGTCGGTCGAAACTGAGATGGCCCGTGCCTCCGGGCCGGTCCAATCCGATCGAAATGAGAGGCGCCCGGTTGCATTGCCCAGCGCGATGTCGAGCATTGCCCGGCTCTCGGACGTCGCGCCAGGCGGGACGACAGCGGTGGCGGCGACAACCTTCATGCGCTCTGGCGAAGGGAGAAGCGCCGTCAGGATGGAGATTGCGTTGATGCCACTGTCCCAGAGCACCCCTCGGTCGTAGACCCAGCTGTCCGTCGCATGAAAGCGGCTCACGTCCTCCCTAAAATCGACCTCAATTCGCCGGATGTCGTGGGGCCCGATGGAATCGCGCGCCAAGCGTACCGCTGTGTTGAAGCTGGCGTGATATGCGAAGAACAGCACGCGCTCTTGAAAGCGGGCGAACCGAATCAACCGCTCGGCATCCCGTGCCGAGTGCGTGGGGGGCTTCTCCACCCAGACCGCAGTCCCAGCTGATGCCGGCAACTTCCGCAACGCACACGGAGTATCTGCACGCCGAACAGTCAGGCCTGGCGTCGCCAAATACGGCTTTGTCCTACTTCGTGCTTCTCATCACTCGATTGACGTCAGCCGCCGATTACTGCATCCGTCTGGTGAAAAAGGGGGCCACGTCCGTCTCTAAGAGTGGTCGTATTCGCTTTGTCGCGCCGGAACGTTTAGGCAGGATCGGCTTTGAGGGTTGAATGAAGGCATCCGCTGCCTCTCGCGCAGACCGGTCCAGACACCCAAATCCAATGGTGAAACACATAAAGCGATATACAGCGATGGCATTGCTGCTGCTGCTCGCCGGCATGCGATACGCGAATGCCGACACCCTCGTCATCATCGGCGTAGTCAAGGGAGGAGATCGGGTCGCGGGAGCGTCGGTGAAGCTGTACGGCACGCGAGCACAAGACCGGGTCTCCTCCGGCCACGGATATTGCGTCTGATCGAGGCGTGTTCAATCTCTACCGGACGAACATCGCCGGCGATCTGGGCGATCTCTTCATCGTCTATGAGGGTGGCGACGGGGCTGCACAGCCTCTCAAGGTCTCCGCCCGAAGCGCGACCAACGGCCTGGTTGAAATCCGCACACTGGACGTCGTGGTAAAACCCATTCAGAATGTCGGCGTGCTGACGCCGGAGCAGGCGGCGGAGACGATCGCCGCCATCACCAGTACAGAATCGGTGCTCGTGGAGGCCGGTGTGAAGGACGCCGCCCAGGCCAAGGTCTCGGGAGAGGCCAAGGCCATGATCATTCTCGCGAAGGTCCCAGAGACGCACCTCCAGAGAAACGATCAGGGGCTGACCGAGCTGCGTATTCCTAAGAAGGACATGCAGGGCTTCGCGCTCGATCCGCGCACGTTGGCGACGGAAGCCATTCAGAAGATGACGCTTCCGAAGGGCCCTGGCGGGGGCGGTTAATCAACGCAAGGAGAACGCATGGCTCGCATCGTATGTATCCCACGGTCCCTTCCGGCCACGCGCCTCGCCGCGGCGGCGCGGCGCGCCGTACGCATCAATCCCGCGAACGCCGAACAGAGCCGGCCGGTGGAGCGTACGCCGATCGGCCGGCGCGGGGGACCGCGGCGGCTCTCGGTCGTGATCGGACGGCGATGGCCCGCCTCCGGCGTGAGGTTGTCGGTGCAGTTCCTCGATAATCCACCGGCCGATCTTCGCGCGCGCATCCTCCGGCACATGAACGCGTGGGACAAGACCAGCAATGTGGTGTTCACGGAAACCCGCGGGACGGGGAAGGTGCGAATCGCGCGCCTGAACTCGCCGCCCGATATGGCGGGCTACTGGTCGTGGGTCGGGACCGAGATTCTCGAGATTGCGGAGGCCGAACCCACGATGAACCTCGAGGGCTTCACGATGAGCGTCTCCGACGCCGAGTTCCGCCGCGTCATCCGCCACGAAGCTGGCCACACGCTCGGCTTCGACCACGAGCACATGCGCGGCGCGCTCGTGAAAAAGATCGACCGGGATAAGGCGTTCGCGTTCTTCGATCGCACGCAAGGCTGGACGCGGAAAGAGGTCGAAGCGCAGGTCCTTACGCCGTTGAGCGAGAGGTCGATCATGGGGACCGCGGAAGCCGATCCCCTGTCGATCATGTGCTACCAGATTCCAGGCGCCATCACGAAAAACGGGAAGCCGATCGTCGGTGGCAAGGACATCAATCCGACGGACTTCTCGTTTGCGGCGTCCGTCTACCCGAAGAGAGTGGCGGCCACGCGGCGCCGCCGGTGAGGATCGCTAGTGGCCACGCGAAATATCGGGGAGACGGCCGGCTGGACGCTGCGGCGTGTGCCGCGGCGGGTCGGAACTGGTGCTCGTGGACGCCGCGGCGCCGGTCCGCCGGTCGACGACGGCGCCGTGCCCGCGGAGTATCTGCAGGCCGACGGGGTCCGGGTCGAGGAGGCGCTGGAGGTTCGGCCCACGGATCAGGCGAGGCGGGGAGGCGGCCCGCCGGAACTTGCGCTCGAAGTTGATGTCAAGGCGGGCGAGGCCGCGCTGCTCGCCATCCGTCATCCGTCCGGCGCACTGACGTTCAATCGAAGCGTCGCGCGAACGGCCCGCGCCGCAGGCCGGCGTACGACTGGCCCTGGCGTCGCGCGCTTCCGCGTCCCCGTGCGGCGTGTGGCGGACGGCTCGGCGCCGCCCGCCGGCGAATCAGCGCGCCGCGGCGTTCTCTCCAACGCCCTGAAGATTGTCGTCATCAAGATCGCGAAGCCGGCAGTGGACAAGGCGGTCAGCATCGCGCTGCCCCGGCTGGCCGCCATGTGGGAAGCGCGCGTCTGGGCCGGGAAGAACCTGCGGGAAGGCTGGTTCCGCGTCGCGCCGGCCGGCGGTGCCGCGGGCGGACTGCAGCTCGCGCCGGCGCTGCCCGAGCCCGGCCAGCGTTCGTTGCTGCTCGTTCACGGCACGTTTTCGAATGCGGCCGCCGCGTTCGGCGATCTCAGCCGGACCGACTTCTTCGATCGCGTCCGGCCGACTTACGGAAGCCGCATCTACGCCTACAACCACTTCTCCATCAGCCGCAGTCCGGATGAGAACGCGGAACTGCTGCTGAGCGAGCTTCCGGCCGGCGCCCCGTTCGAGTTCGACGCGATCACGCACTCGCGTGGCGGCCTCGTCCTCCGGAGTGTCGTCGAGCGGCGCGGGCAGCACGGCGCGCTGGCGGATCGGTTCAGGCTGCGCCGCGCGGTGCTCGTCGCGTCGCCGAACGACGGCACGCCGCTGGCGACGCCGGCGCGGTGGGAAGACACAGTTGGCTGGTTCGCGAACCTCATGGAGGTGTTTCCCGACAATCCGTTTACCTCCGGCGCCGAGTTCGTCTCCGAGTCGCTCGTGTGGCTGGCGTCCCATCTGGCCGGCGATCTTCCCGGGCTGCGGGCGATGGACGGGGCAGGACCTCTGGTCGGCGATCTCCAGTCGCCGCCGGGGCCACCCGCCGACGCGTACTCGGCGCTCGTCTCCAACGTGCATCCGGACGACGGGCTGTGGCAGCGCGCGGTCGACGTCGGCGTCGACTCCTTCTTCGCGTCGGCGAACGATCTGGTGGTCCCGAGCGAGGGCGGGTGGCGGGTCGATCGCGACGGCACGCCCTACGTTCCCGCCGGTCGCATCGGCTGCTTCGGACCGGGCGGGAACCTCGACCCCGGCGCCACACCGGTGAACCATGTGAAGTTCTTCGACCGGAGCGAAACAGCGGACTTCCTGGCGCGCGCGCTCGATGGTCAGACGCAGCCGCTCCCGGCGATCGATCTGCAGGCGCCGCTGCCGGAT
>JACDBQ010000323.1 GCA_013694845.1 Acidobacteriota bacterium | reverse complement strand
TCTGGGCCCATCGCGGCGGCGGCGGAAATTTCGGCATCGTGACGTCATTCCAATAACGAGTCCACGAGGTCGGCCCGATGATCGTCGGCGGGCTGGTCGTGCATCCGTTCGCGCGGGCCGCGGAGGTATTGAAGTTCTACAACGACTTCATGCGGACTGCGCCCGACGAGCTCGTTGCGGCGGCAGTGTTGATGACCGCGCCCGACGGCAGCAAGTCGTGTGGCATCGCGGTCGCCTACCCCGGCGACATCGCCGAAGGCGAACGCCTCGTCGCGCCGATCAAACAGTTCGGTCCGCCGGTGCTCGATGTCGTCGGCCCCATGCCATACCTCGCGCTGCAAGGCATGCTCGAACAGGCCATGCCGCCGAACCTGCTGAATTACTGGAAAGCGGAGTTCGTGCAGGAGGTATCCGACGGCGTGATCCGCACCGCCGTGGACGCGTTTGCGCGCGTGCCTTCGCCGATTTCTTCCATCCTGCTGTTCCCGATCCGCGGCGCGGCGAGCCGGGTGTCGGCGGAGGCCACCGCCTTCCCGCATCGTAGCGGCTACCACATGGGCATCTATTCGCTGTGGGACGACAAGTCGCAGAACGATCCCAATGTCGCCTGGGTCCGCGACACGTGGAACGCGGTCCAACCGTTCGTCGCCGGGGGCGTTTACGTGAACGAGCTCGGGGATGACGAAGGAGCCGACCGCGTCCTGCTCGCGTACGGCGCGAACTACGAGCGGTTGGCGAGGATCAAGGCGAAGTACGATCCGCACAACCTGTTGTGTCTGAACGCCAACATCGCACCCGTGGCGACGACATAGCTTTGCAGCTTCCAGTTTCCAGTTTCCAGTTTCCAGCTTGTGGCTCCCATCTGCCAGCTTCCACTGACAACCAGCGAGCTCACAGCCTTGGGCTGGCAGCCGGAAGCTGGCAGCTGGAAGCTGACCCCGGCAGCTGGCAGGAGTTACCGCCCCAGCGCCGGCCGTGCGTTGCCGTTGGCCAGGTCCCAGCTGGCCTGGTAAACCATGCGTGCGATCTTCTCCATCTTCGGGTAATTGATCCGGTCCGCATCGTCGTTCGCCGTGTGGTAGTCGGGATGCAGGCCGGTGTGGACCCAGACGGCCGGCACGCCGCGGTTGAGGAAGGGCCAGTGATCGCTGCGGCGCATCAGTTGCGAGACGTTGTTGTCGTAGCGAAGACGGAGCGTCAGCCCGATGGCGCCGTTTGCTCTCTCGATCACGTCCTTCAGTGTGGGACTGCGCGTGGTCCCTATGATGTTGACCGCGTTCGCGTTCGATTCGGCGGTCTGAACGTCGAGGCCGCGGAAGCGTCCACCGCCGTTTTCGGGGACTTCCTCGTTCCGTCCGATCATGTCCATGTTGAGGACGGCGACGGTCTTCTCCAGCGGCCGCAGGGGTTTCTCGGTGTAGGCCCAAGCCCCGAGGAGTCCGCGTTCCTCCGAGTTCCAGGTGGCAAACAGCACCGACCGTTTCGGCTGCTGGCCTTTCTGCGCGGCGAGTGCGTACGCTTCCGCGATCTCGATGACTCCGATGGTTCCGGATCCGTCATCGTCCGCGCCGTTCAGGACGTTCTCACCATTGACTCCGTCGTGATCGTAGTGCGCACACACGATGACCAGCTCATCGCGGAGCTTCGAGTCCGCACCTTCGATGAGGCCGACGACATTGCGGTCCGGGATGATCGTGCGTTCGACCGCGGTGGTGATCTCGAGCCTGACGCCGTCGAGTAAAACGGGTCTGGATCCGGACGCGGACTCCGAGGCCTTCGCCAGGTCCGCGAGGGTGCGTCCCGCCTTCGCGGCGCTGAGCAGGCTGTCGACGACCGCTGGCGAGACCTGCGCGGCGGGGATGGTGATCCTGTCGACCCAGTCGCCAAGGAGGTACGAGGGCAAACGGGGCTGCTGAGTGCCCCAGAAGCCGCGGACTCCGGCGGGTCCGCCGGGGGCCAGTGGGTGATTGTGAATGTCGCTGACGAACAGGATGGCGGCTGCGCCCTTTGCCTGGGCCGCCAGCGTCTTCATCAGCTGGTTGGCCGCCTGGGCGGTAACGACGCCGTCGAACGGGCTGTTGGGATCCGCCTCGCCGGGCTCGTGGTCCAGTGCGATGACGATCTTTCCGTTCACGTCGCCGCCGTAGTCGTCATAGCCACGCTCGGGCGAGGAGATGCCGTAACCCACGAACGCGAGCTCTCCTTTTGCCGTGGCGCTGGCGCTGAAGCGGGTGGGATACCAGTCCGTCGCCATGACGCCGGCGCTCAGGGAGTTTCCGGCGCCCAGAGTCGCTGTCACGAGTCTGTATCCCTGGAAGTAGGATTTGCCGTCGCCCACCGGCGCGAGGCCGAGGCGCTCGAACCGGGAGGCGATCCAGTCGGCAGCGAGCGCATTCTGCGGCGTGTCGGTCAGCCGTCCGGCCATGCGATCCGACGCGAGAAAGGCCAGGTCCGCTCTCATGTCGACCTGACGGATGGACTCGATCTCCGGCGCTCGCTGCTGGGCCGAGGTGGCCGCGACGGCAAAGATGGCGGCAGCGACAACTCCCAGTCGTTTCATGCCCGAATTATATGAGGGTCGGACCGCGCGGGGATCCGAGAGGGCGCGGGGGTCACGCTAGGGTCTCACGCTGGGGTCTCCTCACGCTGGGGTCTCCACACGCTGGGGTCTCCTCACGCTGGGGTCTCCTCACGCTGGGG
>JACDBQ010000319.1 GCA_013694845.1 Acidobacteriota bacterium | reverse complement strand
AGACCGCCGGCAGACAGCGGCGCGAGCGTCAGAACGGTGGGCCACCACGCCTGCTGGACCAGGAGGGGACGCCGTTCAATCGAGACCACCGAGTAGCCGACCATGAACGAGGCGATCAGCATGCAGTAGACGGCGTAGTAGGGATCGGACAGATACGCCCACGCCATGGTGAGTCCCGCGAGTGCGGCGACGCGTGTAGCCGGACGTTCAAAAAACCCGAGCATCAACAGGCCGAACAGCGGCAGCGGCGCGGCTTGCGCCAGGCTGAAATGCTCAGACGAGCGCGCCATCATGAAGGGGCTGAAGCCAAACAGGAGCCCCCCCACAAACGCTGCCCCGGCATCCCCGGTCCGCGCGCGCGCATATATGAACATCGCGTAGGCAGAGAGCACCCCACTGCCTATGGTGAGCACATTGAAGGTGGAGATCAGGCCGAGCCAGCCAATTAACGGCAGCGCGAGCGCATCGGCGAATGGCGTGTAATTGTGCATGGACAGCGGTACGGCAGCGGAGCCGGCGGCATTCAGGATCTCCAGCGTCTCGAATGGGAACCGCTGGTGCGCCATGACCTCGTGACGGAAGAGCCACAAGTTCCACACGTACACCCCGGTGTCACCACTGGGCGACCCGGGCAGCGCATCCGTCAGATGGAGCGGCAACGGCCACCAGAAGAGCGCCGCCACGGCGATATAGCACGCCAGTGCGGTCAGGTGAATGCCAAGCGCCTCGATGGATTTCTGTGAGCATGGGTACGAACGGTTGGCCATACTCTCAACACCGCCGGAGACCTTGGCCGATTGGGGGGCCTTTTCCAACGGTCCGCCTCGTGGATCAACGTCTTCGGTATTCGGTAGGCGAGCGGCACGTCTGAGGACTCCGTCGCTCGCCCCTGCCGGGGGGTGGGTCGGAGGCGTTGAAGCTGAAGCGAGGTTGCTCTCGACTGGGAGGGAGAATTGGTGAGCCTGGACCGTACGACGGACTCGCTCCAGTAACGCTCGGAATTGACACCCCGAATGAAGCCAACCCCGATCATGAACCGCTCGCCACCAGAACCAGATCGGCCCCCCGCAATGTCTGCAGCGTCGCCATTGTCCGGCGAAGCGTGAGTCACTGAGACCCCAAAAAGCCAGCACCCCGAAGAGGTACCGTCTACTCTGTGGCGGACCACTGGTTCCCAGTCCGAGCAGGACTCCGCTCTGGCTTTCGGTCGTGTCGAACGTGCCACCGCAGTGGCGACAACGGTACCAAGTCAGGTCGTCTCCGTAGTGACACAGCTTCGCCACATTGATCGACCGACAAAGTGGGCAGCCGGACAATCCTGTCTTCACTTTCGGGTCAGGCTTTGGAACAGCACTGCGCAGGCCGGACTACCGCGGGTTCGGTAGCTTCATTGGCGGCGAATGGCGCGTCGTAACAGCGCCGACACTGGACGTTGAGTAACGCCGGGCGGAACGCATCCAGAGATGCAGGACGGCGACAGCACAGAATCATCGGTCCGACCAAGACCTTATATTACTCGCAGGTGGTCCGGCACCGACGGCACAACGAACATCGACATTGTGCAGAGGGAAGCGAGAGTTGCTACCCCGATGCTATTGTAAGAGCGGATGACACTCGCGGATCCGCCTTTGCGGGCGATCCTTGACGATCGGGGGGTCTTCCGGCGTCACGCGGCGGCCGTGCTGTTCCTTGTCGTTTGGACGTGCGCGGTGGCGCCCGGCGTCATCGCCGTCCGCGATCTGACGGGGCCCTACGATCTCGACGGCTTTCGTGACGTCGCCATTGCTCAGGCGATTCGTGATGGAGGGTCCCCGTTCGCGGACCCTCTTTATCGCGGCCACTCGGCGTGGTACCCCCCGCTGGTTCCCGCGCTCACTGCCCTTGTGTCGCTGGTGACGGGTGCGGGCGTGCCGGCGAGCCACGTCCAGGCCGGCTCATGGTTCAACGCGCTTGCACCCCTCGCCTTCTTCTGGTGCGCGCGCACACTCGTCGGCGTGTGGCCGGCCCTTGCCGCCGCCTGCGCATTTTTACTACTGCCAGGTCGTCCGCCGGCATGGGCCAGCGCGACCTACTCCCCATGGCTCTTTCCCGCCATTTTTGCGCAGTCGGGGATTTACCTGGGCCTGGCGTTCTGGGCGTCGACGCTGGAACGCCCAACGCCGTCCAGGATCGTGTTCGCGGGTGTGATTTTGGGGCTGACATTACTTGCCCATAGCGGCGGAGCCGCCTTGCTCGCCGGCACCATGATGGCGACATCGTGGTTTGCCTGCTGGGGCAACGCGCGGATATCTCACCGGATCGCTACGGTCGCTGTCCCTCCAGTCGTCGCCCTACTCGTATGCCTCCCATTTCTGGCGCCGCTGGCGACGCAGTATAGCTTCCACGTGCTGAACCGGCTTCCCGCCACGTGGATTGACGAAGCCAGACAGCCGCTGGCTGCCCTGGGCGGGCTGGCCAGGCCTGGCGCTTGGCTGCAGCTCGCCCTGGTCGCTGTCGGCCTCTGGTGGATCAGGGCGCGTGTACGGCCGATGGCGAAGGTTGTGCTGACCGCATGGTTCCTTGTCGCGATGTCGCTGTACGCCTACAGTGTCCTTACGCAGAGCAGACAGTGGCCTGCGCTCATGCCGGCCTATCATTTCTATTTCTTGCTGCGAGCGTGGAAATGGCTCGCGTTCGGCTGCGGCGTGGTCGCGGCCACGGAAATGGCTGTAGCGCGCTGGAACGCACGCGGAAAACGGCGCATTCAGAAGGACACGGCTCAAGCGGTTGTCGTAATCCTGTTCGTCGCGGCGGTCTATCCAAGGTACCTGGGTAGGGAGGCCTTCAGGGAGGCGCCGAGGATAGCCCGGCAGATCTCACTCGCAGACGAACGCAGACTGCACGACTGGATTCGTGAGCACACTCACCTCGACGCCGTGTTCCTTGCCGACGACATCGATGCGCTCACTCTTGTTGGACCGTCGGGTCGCGCGGTCGTGAGCGTCCCGCCGGCGTTCTCCAACCCGTATGTGGATCACCGGATGCGCGCGACCGCTCGCGATCGTATGGTCAACGCGCTGGAGAACGGCGACGTCGAACTGCTCCAGGCGCTCGTTGGTCAGTTCGGTGTCACCCACGTCCTGGCTCGCAATCGAACGATCGATTACCTGCGGCAACAAACCGCGCTCGTGCACGAGGTCTCGTCGGCCGGCAGCGTGGTGGTTTTCGAGCTTCGACGGAGAGGGGCTGAGGCGAAACCTCGTTCGTGAGCTGGAGACGTTGCGAACGGGCAAGCCTGCCAAAGGGTCTGTGAACGAAGGCTGGACGGACAAACCCTGGGCAGGCCAGCGTAGACCGCGCGGACGGGGCACCGGGGACATGCGGCCTCGAGTTCGGCATTGACCAGATCCAGAGCACGACCGGCCCCTCTAGTCGTTCTGTGGCCTGGGCGTTCCGTGGCGGACGAGCGCGTCGAGGTCGAGATCGTCAGACGGCGTGATATCCCCCTTGAGCACCTGCTGAATCTGCTTCAACGCGTACTCGTTCTCTTCGACGGTGTTCGACACGACGCAATCGGCCGGCACGACGATGCGGTAGTCGCGCATGTATGCGTCGTTCGCGCTGAAGAGGATGCAGATATTCCCGGCAACGCCGGTCAGGATCAGCGTCTTCGCGACTGAGGTCGCCTGCCCGACGAGCGGTTCTGAGCCCGCGAAGGTCATGTCGTTGATCACGTCGACGAGCAGGAGCGCAACCGGCGAGCTCTCGGGTACGCTGCCGTGAAGGTCAGGGTTTTTGTCGGGTCCTCGGTTCATGCCAGATTCTCGCATCCAAACGGCTGGCGCCGCGGGTCGCCTGCACGGTCACCGGGGATAATCGAAGGCGTTCCCACACCTGGCGCAACGGAACTGCTGACGGCCGTCGGCCTGGTTGAGCAGCACGGTGTCATGGATGCCGCAGCCTGGACACTGCCGCGTCACCGATGGGTCGAGGACGTGTCCGTTCGGGCACCAGTACGCGGCCCGCCCGGTCTCACCGGTCCCCCACGCGTTCTGCGTCCACAGCATGTCGGCGCCGCACTCGGCGCACGGCGTTGATCGGACGAGAGTATTGGTCATGACGTATGTTTCTCCGCACCCGCAGCCGCAGCGCCTATCGTGTCCGGTCCGACGACCGGGCGCAAGTGTGACGATGGCTCCATCGTCAGCGTGACACCGCCAGTAGCGCTTTGAGGTCCAGGGGTGAGGAGGTGTCAGCTCTCGCGCAGAATCACGGCCGGATCGAGATTGGCAGCCCGGTGACTCGGTGCAATGCACGCGATGGCGGCGATCGTCATCAGGGCCACCGGCACGCCGACGATCGAGCTCAGTTCCATCGGGCCGACCCGGAACAGCACGGTTGTCAGAAAACGCGCGGTAAAGAACGCTGCGGCCACGCCGACCCCCACCCCGACGCCCACCAGTCTCAATCCCTGGACCACGACCAGCCGCCGGACTGAGGCGGGCGCTCCGCCGAGCGCCAGCCGAATGCCGATATCGCGGGTGTGCTGCTGGACGAAGTAGGTCATCACGCCATAGATCCCCACGACCGAGAGCAGGAGGGCCGCGGCAGCGAAGATCGCCACGAACACACTCAGATACCGGGGTGCCGCCAGCGAGGTCGCCACCAGATCGTCACCGGTTGCGATGCTCGACAGCGCGAGGCCCGGATCGAGCTCGCGCATCGCCTGCCGCAGCGTGGCGGTCAACGCCGCCGGATCTCCAGCGGTCCGCAGCACGAGGTAGCCACCGGGAAGATCCACGAACGGGGAGTACACGGTGCCCTCATCCGGCGCTTCGAGACCGGTCCACTTCACCGTGCCGACAACCCCGACCACTGTGGTCCACGGACACGTGGTGCAGCCGCCCTCGCGGAAGCGGCGGCCCAGGATGTCCTGCTTGGGATAGAAGCGATCCGCCCAGGCCCGATCGACCACGACCACGTTATCGGTGCTGGAGTGTGAGTCGAGCAGCCGTCCGCGCTCGAGCCGCAATCCGACGGCGCGGAAGAAGCCCGGTGACGCTGCCACCCAGGTGCAGATCGGCTGGTTCTCACCTGGCGGCGTCGGACGATCCTCGAGATCGAAGTTGTTCAGATTGCCGGAGTCGGCCGGCGGCCGGCTGTCGGCCAGGGCAACGGCGTCGACACCCGGCAAGGCGGCGACGCGTTCGAGTGTGCGGTCCCAGAATGCCTTCCGTTCCGCTACGCCCGGGTAACGCGCACCTGGCAGCGACGCTCCCGCGGTGAGCATCCGGGCCGTGTCGACGCCGACGTCGACGTCGCGAAGGCGGCCGAGGCTAGCCATGACGAGCACAGCCGCCACGATCAAGGGCGTTGCGAGCGCGAATTCGGCCGCGACGAGCGCGTGCCGGAGCCGGCGGGCTGCGGGGCCGTCGGTCGCGGAACGGCCGCCGGATCGAGGCGCGCGATCCATGCCAAGGCGCGAGCTTCGCACCGAGGGCACGAGGCCGCCAAGAAAAATGAGCAGACCGCTCGCGACCGCCAGTCCGGCGAGCGATCCGAGCACGGGGGTCGAGAGGCGGACTTCGTCGAGTCGCGGTATGTAGTTGGCGCCATACGTCGTCACCAGTTCGAGAGCGAAGACCGCGACGACCAACCCGACCGAAGCGGCGCCGGCCGTCAGCACGCCGCTCTCGACGATCAGATGCTGCAGGAGGCGGCCCCGCGAGGCGCCCAGGGCGCTGCGGATCGCGAGCTCCCGGCCCCGGTGGAGCGCACGCGCCACCAGAAGGTTGACGGCGTTCGCGCACGCGATCAGCAGAACGCACCCGACCGCCCCCAGCACGAGCAGCAGCGTGGACCCGATCTCGCCGAGGACCCGCGACTTCAGGTCCTGCAGGCCCCAACTGGCCTTTTCGTCCTGGTACGACGACTTCCAGATCGGGAACAGGCGGGCGCTGCTGGCACGCAGCATCTGGACGGCTGCGGCAGGCGAGACGTCCGGCCGCAGCCGTCCCAGGACCATCGTGAAAAACGGACCCTTGCGTGTCGGTGTGGGCCAGCGCGCCGCCGTGAACAGCGCGACATCCCGTTCGAGCGGTCCGTCGGTTGCCTGCAGCACGCCGACGATGGTGTGAGCGACGCCGTCGACGTTGACGGTGCGCCCGAGTACCGAGCCGTCATTGCCGAAGCGCCGCGACCAGTAGGCGGCCGTCAGCACAACCGTCCGATCGCCGCGGGCGTCGTCCGACTGGTCGAAGACCCGTCCCAGTAGAGCAGTCTGTCGCAGCAGCGGAAAGTACGAGCCGGTCACCGCCTTCGACGTGACTCGCTCCGCGATGTCACCTTCCGTCAGCGTGACACTGGTGGTCTGGTATGCCGCGACCGCGCTGAATGCCGGATGGTCGGCTTCGAGTGCACGATAATCGACCACCGAGAACCGGAACCGGTACGGAGGATTGTCGGTGTAGATCCAGAGCAGCGATCCGGGGTCAGCATACGGAAGCGGGTTCAGTAGCACGGCCCGAACCACGCTCAGCATTCCGGTCGTGGCGCCGAGGCCGACGCCGACCGTGAGGATGATCGTGGTTGCGAGGGCCGGCGTGCGGGCCAGGCTCCGGACGCTGTAGGTGAAGTCCCGCCAGAGATCAGGCATTGTCGCCACCCGTTTGGAGAAGGCCGCCCGAAGGCGATCGAGTAATAGATGTGCGGGATACGCGAGCTGCTGACGTCGCAGCCACCGTGACGCCGCCCGCTCGCCGTCCTGCCGGCGCCGCCATTCATACAGCTCGGCGAGATCCGATTCGATGGCCCGCCGGTCGTCGTCGGTGACCAGCAGCCGGAAGAGCCAGCGCATCTTCAGGCTTTGCTCGTCCCCAGCAGCCGCCCGAGGCCGCGCCAGAGCCGGGCGTGTTCGACCCGGTGCTCCCTGACGACTGCGAGGCCCTGGCGGCTGATCTTGAAATATCTCCGGATCCGGCCGGCCTGGGGCTCATCCAGCCTGGAGGTGACCAGTCCCTTTTTCTCGAGGCGGCTCAACGCGATGAACACCGCCGCCTGCGCGGCGGGGCGTCCGGTGTGTTTCTCGAGGGCGAGGACCAGCGGCACGCTGTAGGTCTCGCGTCCCTGGCGCAGCATCGCCAGCAGGACCTGCAATTCGAAGTGCTGAAGCATTGTTTATCCGCCCGGCCGTCGTTACTAACAGTGTTAGTCGTATCGTAGGACGATTTGGTTAGCTTGTGGCTTCCAGAGCTGACGACCGTGCCCTTTTCTCAAGGAGATCTGGGATCAACGACCGAGTCGAGGTGGATGCGGGATGGGAGTCGAGGCTGTTACGATTGAGTTTCGCGCCCGTAGCTCAGTTGGATAGAGCACCGGCCTTCTAAGCCGGGGGTCGCAGGTTCGAGTCCTGCCGGGCGCGCCAACTTATCGCATTGATGCAAGTGGCTGCCGCTGAGAACCTTACGACTTCAGTCGACATGGCTGCCGACTCTAGAAACTCGCGCTGCCGATACGCATTTCAGGCCGCGACTGACAAATGACGGACAATCCGTCGCGGCTCGCTACTGTCCGACCGCCTTCAACTGGCGTCGGCGCTCCCAGACCCCGGTCATCGCTTTCCGGAGCTCTTCATCGGTGATGTTCAGAAACCGCTGCGTCTGCTTGATGTCGGCATGCCCGAGCATCAACTGGATCGTGCGGATGTCGACGCCGTCGGCCAGAAGCCGGCACGCACCCTCGTGA
>JACDBQ010000253.1 GCA_013694845.1 Acidobacteriota bacterium | reverse complement strand
GCCCGGTGTTGATCCGTGGCTTGAGCCGTGTCGCGCCGTCGTGCCCCGCGGCTTGGGCCGTCGCCGTCTCGCGCCGTGGCTCGACCCATGATGCCCGGTGTTGCCCCGTGGCTTGAGCCGTGTTGCCCCGTGGCTTGGGCTGTATTGCTTCGTCTCGCACCGTGGCGCGACCCATGAGGCGGGTGTTGCCCGGTAGCCTTGAGCCGTGTTGCTCCGTGTTGCCCCGTGGCTTGCGCCAGATTGTCCCGTGGCGCCACGGAAACGTCGCGGCTATTGATCGATCCTGATCGTGGGACGGATCGGGCCGAACGGCGCGTCACCCTTGTAACGGATGGCTTCGAGGAACAGGCCGGCGGCGGGGGCGGCGAGCGCGGCGGCGGTGGCCCGTGCGTTAACGGCGTGCAGGGGATCGAGGAAAGCCGCCGCGTCGCCTGACGCGATCTCGCCGCGGCCAACCGCCGCCAGCACGCCGACCATCCGGCGGACCATCTTCCACAGGAAGTGCGAACCCCGGACCCGTATCAGGATGAGCGCGCCGTGCTCCCCCACCTCCACGGCATCGACCCTCACCTGCGTCGATTTCTCCTCCGGATCATCCGCGGTGAAGGCCTCGAAGTTCTGCATGCCGACGAACGCGGCCGCCGCGGCCCGCATCGCGGCAACGGACAGCGGCTCGCGGATCCACCACACGAAGGGTTTTCCGAAAGCGGTGCGCCTGGTGGAGATCTGGTACAGGTAGCAGCGCTCGACTGCATCATGACGCGCGTGGAACTTGTGTGGGGCGTTCCCGACGCTGCGGATGTGGATATCGGCCGGCAACTCGTCGTTGATCTTGCGGCGAAGCAATTCGGGTGCGAGGTCGGTATAAAGGTCGAGATGTGCGACCTGCGCCAGGGCGTGAACACCGGCATCCGTGCGGCCCGAGCCATACAGCTCGAACTCCTGGCGCCCGGTGCTCTCGCGAACCGCGCGATCGATTTCTCCCTGGACCGTCCGCGCATTCTTCTGGATCTGCCACCCGCTGTACTTGGTCCCGGCGTACTCGATCACCAACTTGAAACGAGGCATGTTTCAATCTTAGCCGCGCCGGGCTCGGCGCCGGGCTCGGCCTCGGGGGCCGGGACCCGTCCGTTCTGGAAGCCGGCAGCCGGGCAGCGGAAACTCGACACCCCGTCGGGTCGAGTGTGATCGCGCGCCTGCGCGCGGGTGTCGCGCCGCCGGACGCACGCGCCGAGATATCAGCGATCGCAGGGTCGATCGCCGTCGAGCATCCCCGAGAGGAACAACGCGTCGTCCTAGCGACGTCCAGATCCCGGGCCGCCGGGTGCTGCGTGTGGATCCGGCGAACGCGCTTCGCGTGGAGTGACGCGCGTTGTTCAGCAGCGCAGCCACTCGAAGGCCGCGGATGCGATGGCCGTGTCCTGGAACCCGACGCCGGTCAGATCTGCGATGGTGATCTGTGTGTCGGACGCCCGCCCGGACTTTTTTCCGCAGACGATCTCGCCCAGTTCCGCGTGAACATCGCGGCGGGTGAGGAGCGCCGCGTCGAGCGCGTGCTTCAGCTCGCCGAACGCCGCACACTGGCCGTATCGGTCGACCACGACGAGATCGGCGAGTTCGAAGCACTCGGCGTCGAGCTCGCGCTTGCCCGGGGAGTCAGACCCGACAGCGCTCACATGCACCCCTTCGCGAAGCCACGCGCCGTTGATGAGAGCCGCCCGCGAGGGTGTCGTCGTGATCAACACGTCCGCCGCCGCGCAGACCTCCTCGGCACTGGCGGCCGCCGCCACGTCGTACCCGTCCATCGCGAGCTCGGCGCAATAGTCATCGAGTCGATCGCGAGTCGGGCTCCATGCGACGACGCGCGAAAAAGCGCGGACCACCCGGAGGCACCGGACCTGGTGCCGCGCCTGGAGGCCGGACCCGATGACGCCCACGGTGTCGATCGCCCGCCGCGCCAGGCAATCGGCCGCCACGGCGCCCGCCGCGCCGGTCCGGATGTCGGTCAGGAATCCGTTGTCGAGCAGCAGCGCCGCCGGCAGGCCCGTCGCGGCGTCGAACAGGGCGATCAACCCGGATCCACTGGGGAGGCCTTTCGAGGGATTGTCGTAGAAGCCCGAGGCAACCTTCACCGCGATGTGCGGCACACCCTCGATGTGGGCCGTTTTTACGTGGAACTCGCCGCGCGCGGAGGCGATCTCGAGGTTGATGACCGATGGCACGTGGGTGCGCCCCTCGCCATCGGCCTTGAACGCCTCTCGCACCACCGCGACCGCCCGCTCGGGTGTCACCGCCGCACGAAGCGCGTCTTCCTGGATTATTGGGATCACTGGTGAGTTGTGTAAGCCTTGTTGAACCCTAGTGATTGCACCGTGTTGAACCGTGTTGAACCGTGGGTTGCATTTACCGTGTCAAACCATGTTGCCCCGTGGCCGGTGTTGCCCCGTGGCTAGTTCAGTGGCTTCTGGCCGCGGGCGAGAAAAATCGTGATCGCCGCCTTGGTGCCGCACTCGGAGGTCGGGGAACACACTTCCTGCGTGTCGGCGACCGTGACACCCTCGAGGCCAGCGGCCGAGAACCATCGGGCGATCTCGCCGCGATCGAACCCGAGCCAGCGGTCGTGCTGCTCGGTGCGGAGCCACTCGTGCGTGTGCATATCGGCGTCGGTGATGACCAGCCGTCCGCCGGGCTTCAGCGCGCGGGCCATCTCGCGGATCGTGGCCGGCGGGTCTTCCGCGTGATGCAGGAACATGTTCGCGATCACCGCGTCGGCTTCCCCCTCGAGAAGCGGCAGTGACGTCGGTTCGCTCTGCCGTGGCTCGAAGGGCTTGCCGGCGAGCCGTGCGGTCACCTGTGCGAGCATCCCTTCCGAGAGGTCCACGCCGATCACCCGCGCGCCGACCTCGATCGCCGCCTCGGCGAGGAACCCCGTGCCGGTGCCGACGTCGGCCACCGTCATCCCCGGCTCGATTCCCGCGGCCGCCATCGCAGCCTGCCGCACTCCCTCGCCAAAAAACTGCCGGCGCATCGAGTCCCACCGGGACGCGACGTCGTTGAAGTACTCACGTGTGTCGTTCATGTGGCCACTCCGCCAGCTCTTCTACTCACAATGACGCGATCGCGTCGATCTCCACCCTCAACCCTGGTCCGGGCAACTCGGATACCGCCACCGTCGTCCGCGCTGGCTTGTGGCCGGCGAACATCCGCTCGTAGACCGTGTTCATTCGTTTGAACTCGTTCATGTCGGTGAGGAACACACCGCATCGCACCACCTTCGACAGGCTCGTGCCGGCGGCTTCGAGGATCGTCCGGATGTTGTCGAGCGCCTGGGCTGTCTGCGTCTCGATATCCTCGGCAACCTGGTCGGTCACCGGGTCGCGGCCCGATTGCCCGGATACATAGACGAGAGTGCCGACGATCATGGCCGAAGAATACGGTCCGACAGGTTTGGGAGCGTTCGGCACATCAACCGGTGTGAGCATGTCGAGCATGGTATCGCCCCGGCACGTCCGGACTCAAACGCCAAGGCCGGATTGTCGATAGCGAGGGACGGCGTGGGGGTCCCGCGTGTCGAGGCGCGACCTACCGTCGAGCCTGACCGATTCGCGGTCGAGGTGCGGCCGCCTATGAAGATCCCTTTCGCTGACCCACGCCCTTCAACGCTTTGTCCCGTTCGATGAAGCTCAGGCCGCTCGTTATCCACGGGGCGGCCGGTTCGTTCTTCAGGTAATGGCCGAACCACTGGTGGATGCGCTGTTGATAGTCGATCTGGTTCGCCTTCCGGCGTAGCCCGTGATCTTCGCCGGCGTACGCGAGCATCACCACATCTTTCTTCGCGCGCCGTGCGATGTTGTACAGCTCGATCCCCTGGTGCCAGTGAACGGTCCCGTCGTTGTCTCCCACTTCGAGCAGCAGCGGCGTCTTCATGTTGTGGACGTTGAACACTGCCGAGTTGCGGATGTATGCCTGAAGGTCCTCGTAGAGGGGCACCTCCATGCGCTGCTGACCGGTCTCGATGTGGTCGGTCTCGGCGATGCCCGAGGACCAGTGGTGGTTCCCGTAGTTACTCACCAGGTTCGTGATCGCCGCGCCTGCAACCGCCGCGGCGAAGACATTCGAGTGGGTCGCCAGGTACGACGCGTCGAAGCCTCCCCACGAATGCCCGACGACGCCGACACGGGCCGGGTCGGCGACGCCCATCGCGACGATCTTCCTGACTGCCGGTTCGACGCACTCGATGACCGACAAGCCTGGCTCGCGTGGCCGGAAGACGATATCGGGCTGGAAGAAGAGATAACCCTGCGAGGTGAAGACCGACGCATTGTAGTAGTCCCGCTCCGACGGGGCGACGAAACGATGGACGTTGTCGGACAACTTCTCGTACAGGTACACCACCACCGGATACCTCTTTCCCGGCTCGTAGCCGGCAGGGTAGTGCAGTGAGCCCTGGAGTCGCACCCCGCGATCGCTCTTGAACTCCACGATCTCGGAGCGTCCCCAGGCGTATGTCGGCAGGAACGCGTTGGTGCTGGTCACCTGCCTGGCTGACGTGAGATCGGCCCCCCCGACATACGCGTCTGGAGAGTCATCGAACTTCTGGGTGACATACAGATAGACATTCGCGTCCCGGGCCTTCGCGAGACTTCCCACCGATCGGTCGTCGAAGATCAGGCGCTCGACTCGTTTCGTGTCCGGCTCCCACCTGCCGTAGCCTGACTTCTTCGACCAGGTGCCGAAGAGTGCCAGCATTTGCGGCTTGGTGGTATCGATCGACTCCTGTTCGGGATCCAGCCGGACGATCCGATGACGAACCTGTTCGCTGACGCCATCCGTCAGGCGCGTCGTGCGGGAGCCATCCGCAGCGGCCTCCCACACGTCGAACTTGTCGTAGAGGAGCACCGCGCCGTCCGATGAGGTCCAGCCAGCCACGCCATACGACGGTTTCTGCTTCACGGTTGCGTCCGACTCTCGGTCGACGAAGGAGGTGGCCGCCCCCTTCGTGATGTTGATGACGGCCCTGGTGGCGGTATTCACGGTCCAGTAATGGTCGTCGCGCAGATAGAGGAGGAAGCGGCCGTTCGGGCTCACCTGCAGTTCGCCATCGTCGACCCGATCCGCAACCCTGGTCCGGTCGCCGCATTCGAGATCGACCAGCGAAATGTCGGCGGCGCGCCGGCCGATCGTACGGTCCATCGCATACGCCTCCCACGTCGCCGCAAAGGCGAGCGTCTGGCGCCGGATCGGTACGACGAGCTCGCTCGAAGTCCGGGCAAGCTGCACGAGCCGTCCGGAATCCAGGTGCCAGGCCGCGAGCAGGTTGCGCTGGCGGTCTGCGCGCGCCGCAAGCTTCTGGCGGGGCATGACGTCTACGTCCTTGGCGTGCCAGATGTCCACCGTCGTCTCGTCGGTGGCTGGCGGTGCAGGTGGGGTCACGCCGGTCGCTTCGGTCTCGGGCTTCTTGTCGGTCGGCGGCTTTTCCGCCCAGTTCGCCACCCCGACGAACAGCGTGCGTCCATCGTCTGACCAGGACGGACGACGGAAGGAGACCGTTCGCATCCCGGCGGCGACAGATTTCACGGGATCCAGTGCGTGACGCCTGGGAGATGCGCCAGCGACACCACGCCAGGCAAGTACCGCGTGCGTGGACCCATCGCGCGTCTCGCCGGCCTGGGAACGCAGCACGACGAGATCGTCCGCATCACGACGCCAACCCAGACCGGCGTAAATGGACGATGAGGAGTCCAGCACGCGATGCGAGCCCGAGGCGGCGTCGTAGAGATGGACACCGTTGCCCGTCTTGTCGTCGGTGCTGATCGTCAAGGCCAGGAGGCGGCCCTCGAGATCTGTGCCGTCCGTCACGCTTTGCCACGCGAGCTCGGCGATGTTGCCGAACGTGGTATCGCGGCCGGTCGCGAGCTCGCGGACGAGGATCGTGACGCCCGTCGGGGGAGGATCGTCGGCGCTGACGCTGGTGGACGGGGCAGGCGTCGCACCCGACGGGGGTGCACCGCCGCCCGCCGGCGTGCGCTCCGGCGCGTATCGGCGCAGCACGATGTAAGCGCCGCTCGGATCGATCGAGAACGCTTCGATCCCATCAATGACCACAGGATCGGCCTTGCCATCGAGCTTCAACATCCCGACCTTGCGCTGAATGGGTCGGCGCTGGGTTCGGAGCCGTTCTTCCTGCGCCTCGGACACGCCGATCGAGTATGCGATCCACTTCGAATCGGACGAGAAGGATGGCTGCGCGCCGAACGCGATCGTGGTCTCGGCACCGCTCGCAATGTTCCTGATCCGCAGTTCGTTGTCACGGCTGGATCGGTTGATGCCGTAGGCCAGCCACTTACAGTCGGGCGACAGCCCGCCCCTCGGTTGCACCGCGAGTTGTTCGAACTGGCCCCATTCCGCTCGGGTTGGTGGCTGCCTGGCTTGTGCCGTCGGGCGAGCCGGTGATACGAGGATGAGCGCAACCGCTGGCGCGATGAGGTGATATCGCATGTCACTGCTCCGAAGATGAAGCCGAGAGCCCCAAGCCCAAAGCCCAGAGCCAACAAGACGTCGAGCCGAAAGTCTATCCCCGTGTGAGTCTCTGCGGTAGAGTGGCGCCATGCACAACCGCCGTTTGCGCACCGTCCTGCTCGTCGTCTTCCTGTCGTTGTCCGTCACGCTCTTCATCCCTCTCTTCGTCCCGGTTGCGGCGCAGTCAGCCGCGCAGAAACCGGCGTACGAGGCGACCGACCCGCTGCCGTTCGACCCGGCGGTCCTGAAAGGCACGCTGTCGAACGGCCTGACGTATTACATCCGGAAGAACACGCGGCCGGAGAAGCGCGTGATGCTCCAGCTGGCCGTGCAGGCCGGAGCCGTGGACGAGACCGACGAGCAGCAGGGACTGGCGCATTTTCTCGAGCACATGGCGTTCAACGGCAGCCGCAATTTCAAGGCGGGGGAGTTGATCAAGACGTTCGAATCGACCGGCGCGCGAATGGGGCCGCACGTCAACGCCTACACCTCGTTCGACGAGACGGTGTACATGTTCGAGGTCCCGACCGCCAAAGAAGGGATCGTCGAGAAAGGGTTGCAGGGGCTCGCGGATGTCGGCAGCAGCCTGACGCTCGATCCCAAGGAGATCGACAAGGAGCGCGGCGTGGTCATCGAGGAATGGCGCGGCGGGCTCGGCGCGGCAGCCCGGCTGCGGGACCAGCAGATTCCCGTGCTGTACCACGAGTCGAAGTATGCCGAGCGGCTGCCGATCGGAAAACCCGAGGTTCTGAAAACGTTCACGCCTGCGACCCTGCGGGCGTTCTACAGCCGCTGGTACCGCCCGGACCGGATGGCGCTGATCGTGGTCGGTGACATCGAGCCTGCGCAGATCGAATCCCGCGTCAGGGCGATGTTCGGCGTCATGACGAAGCCGGCCACGCCGCCGCCGGCCCGCTCCTACGAGGTGCCGCTCCACTCGGAGCTGCTGGTCGAAGTGGCGACCGATGCCGAGGCGACACAGTCGTCGGTCTCCGTCATGCGAAAGCGGCACAAGCCGGGGGAAGGGACGGTCGGTGATTATCGCCGCAATCTGGCGGAGCGGATGGTCTACCAGATGCTCAACGAACGTTTCGACGAACTGTCGCGCAAACGTGACGCGCAGTTCCTGGGCGCGGGAGCGTACGAAAGCGCGCTCAGCCCGGCGGTCACCGTGTTCGCGCTCGGCGCCGGGGTCGAAGAGGGGAAGATCCCGCAGGGGCTCGCGGCACTGGAGATCGAAACGAACCGCGTCCAGCAGTTCGGCTTTGGCGCCGACGAGCTCGAACGGGCCAGGAAGTGGTGGCTGGCCTCGTACGAGCGCGCGTATAACGAGCGCGACAAGGGGGAGAGCGGGTCCTACGCGCAGGAATACGTCAGCCACTTCCTGCAGGAAGAACCGTCCCCGGGCATCGAGTACGAGTCCCGGCTCGCGCAGGCGCTGCTGCCAGCGATCGCCGCAGCCGAAGTTGGCCGCGTCGCCCAGACGCTGTTCGCCGACACGGCACGCGTCGTCATTGCCACATCGCCGACGAAAGAGGGGCTCGCGGTGCCGACCGAGGCGCAGCTTCGAGATGCGATGGCGCGCGCTGACACGGTGGCGGTCACGCCCTGGAGCGATGCCGCCAGCGCGCGCGCGCTCATGGCCGCGCTTCCGGAGCCTGGCGCGATCAAGGACAGGCGGGCGATTCCGGCCATCGGGGTCAGCGTGGTGCGTTTCGCCAACGGAGTCGAGGCCTGGCTCAAGCCGACTGACTTCAAGAACGACGAGATCCTGTTCAGCCTGTCGGCACCCGGCGGCGCGTCGCTTGCTCCGCCGGACAAGTTCGTCGAGGCCTTGCTCGCGCCGGCCCTCGTGCAGCTTTCCGGAGTCGGCGGCCATCGCGCCGTCGACCTGCAGAAACTGCTCGCCGGCAAACTGGCGGGCGCCAATGCGACCATCTCTCTGTCGACGCACGCGATCAGCGGGTCGGCCCGACCCGGCGACATCGAGACCGGGCTCCAGCTCCTGCATCTCGGTTTCGCGGCGCCGGGCAATGACGAGGAGGCGTTTGCCAACATCAAGAAGCAGCTCGACGCAATGTATGGCAATCGCGATCAGAATCCGGGCCTGCTGTTCAGTGACAAGGTGAGCCAGGTCAATTCCGGCAATCACTACACCGCCGAGCCGGTCACCCGTGAACGGCTCGCCAAGCTCGATCGCGAGGCGATGGCCGCCTTCTACAAGGACCGCTTCTCCAACGCTGCGGATTTTACGCTGATGATGGTGGGGGCCTTCGAGGTCGAAGCTGTGCTGCCGCTCCTCGCCCGCTATGTCGGCGCGCTCCCGTCCCAGGGGCGGGCGGGCAGCAGGGGCCGGGACGTCGGCTTGAAGTTCCCGGCGTCGATCGAACGGGCGATCGTGAACAAAGGGCGTGAGCCGAAAGTAACGACCATGATCTCGTTCTTTGCCGACCCGCCTCAGGACTCCAGCGAGATCACCCGTCTCTCGTCGGCTGCCGATGTCCTCGAGATCGCCCTGCGCGACATCCTTCGTGAAGAGCTCGGCGAGACCTACACCGTCGGGGTCGGCTTTCAGCAGGAGACGTTCCAGCGCGGCGGCGGTCATGTTTCGGTCAGCTTCACCGCGGCTCCCGAGAACCTGCAGAAGATGACCGACAGGGTGATGCAGGAGGTCAAGCGCATGCAGGACGAGGGACCGACCGAGGACCTTGTGAACCGCACGAAGGAGACTTCCCTGCGCGAGCACGAAACCGGCATGAAGCAAAACGGCTACTGGCTCAGCCGCCTGCAGGCGGCGAAGCTGCTCGACCGTGATCCCGTGGCCCACGTCCTCGAGCGCGAGGCCCGCATCAAGGCGGTAACCACCGCGAACGTAAAAGAGATGTTCGTGAAGTATTTCCCGATGGATCGCTACACGATCGTCACGCTGGCGCCCGAGAAATAGCCCGTCCCCGCATGCGCATCGGCATAGATCTCGGGGGGACGAAGATCGAGGGGATCGCGCTCGACGCCGCCGGCATGGAGCTGCACCGGCACCGCATCCCGGCGCCGCGCGATGACTACAGCCTGACGCTCTTGGCCATCAATTCGGTGGTCGAGGTGCTCGAGGCGGCCACCGGGGAACGAGGATCGGTGGGTGTCGGCATCCCCGGTGCGCCGTCACCCTTCACAGGCCTCGTGAAGAACGCCAACTCGACGTGGCTCAATGGGCAGCCGTTCGGCGCGGACCTCGAACGAGTGGTGGGCCGCCCGGTGCGCCTCGCCAACGACGCCAATTGCTTTGCGCTCTCCGAAGCGTCCGACGGCGCAGCGGCGGGCGCCGACGTGGTGTTCGGCGTCATCATCGGCACTGGCTGCGGTGCTGGCATCGTGGTTCATCAACGCGTACTCGGAGGGCCGAACGCGATAGCCGGCGAGTGGGGTCACAACCCGATGCCTGCGCCCAGGGACGGTGAGCGGCCGGGGCCGCAGTGCTATTGCGGCCGGACGGGTTGCATCGAGACGTTCCTCTCCGGTCCAGCGCTTTCACGGGACTATGCAGAAGCGGGAGGCCGCCCGGCCGACGCCCGCACGATTGCAAGCCTCGCGAGCCAGGGTGAGCGCCTCGCCGTCGAGGCGCTCACGCGGTACGAGGAGCGGTTTGCCCGCGCGCTCACCACCGTCATCAACCTGGTCGACCCGGATGTGATCGTCCTTGGCGGGGGACTGTCGAACATCGCCCGCCTCTACTCCAACGTGCCGCCCTTGCTGCAGCCGTTTGGCGGTGAGCCGCCACGCACACGCGTGGTCCGGGCCAGGTTCGGCGACAGCAGCGGCGTGCGTGGTGCGGCATGGCTGTGGGACTAGAGGGCGGGGTGCGGGATCCGGGATCCGGGGTGCGGGATCCGGGATCCGGGGTGCGGGATCCGGG
>JACDBQ010000198.1 GCA_013694845.1 Acidobacteriota bacterium | reverse complement strand
GCCGGTAGAGACGCGGCTCGGACGGATGCCTGGCGACGGCCGCGGAGTACACCTCTATCGCGTCTTGATATCGTCCCAGGTATGAGGTACGTCGTCCGACCCAGATCGCCGCGTCGGCGCTGTTCGGATTCTTGTCGAACTCGGCCTGGGCAGCGGCGAGATTCTTCTCCAGGGTCGCCCGAGCGTCGGCTGATAGAGGCGGCGGGAAGAGCGGCACCCCGAGCAGCGATGTGGCTTCAGGCTTCCGAACCTCCTGGGCGCCGCCCGAGATGAGGGCGATGAGCACGAGCAGTGTTGAGATCATGTAAGGAGCATACTCCGCGCGCCGCCAGTACAATTCCCGCTGCAGATGCTGCCTGCCTTGAGCGACCTCCGTGACGAATTCCGCCCGATGTTCCGGCTGGCGTTGCCCGTGGTTCTCGCCGAAATGGGCTGGATGACCATGGGCATGGCCGACACCCTGATGGTGGGTCGCATCAGCCCCGACGCGATCGGCGCCGTCGGCCTCGGTTCATCTGTCTTCATGGGGATTGCCATCTTCGCGATGGGCTTGCTGCTCGGCCTCGACACGCTGGTGTCCCAGGCGTTCGGCGCAGACAAGATCGACGAATGTCACAGGTGGTTGATCCACGGCCTCGCACTGGCCGTCGCAATCAGCATCCCGACGACGGCGCTGTTGCTGTGGATCGCGTCGGGTCTCGATGGCTGGGGACTGACGCCGTCTGTCCTGATCCTCACCAAGCCATACCTGGTCGTCGTCTCGTGGAGCGTGTTGCCGCTGCTGGTGTATGCCGCATGCCGTCGCTATCTCCAGGGCATGGGGATCGTCCGCCCGGTGATGGTTGCGTTGTTCGCGGCGAACCTGGTGAACGTCGCCGTCAACTGGATGTTGATCTACGGCAAGCTCGGTGCGCCGGCCCTTGGCGTCACCGGCGCCGCATGGGCCACTGTCCTGTCCCGGGTCGCGATGGCCATCTTCCTGCTCGCGACAATCGTTTACCGCGAGCGCGCCGCCGCCAGCAGTGTTCTCGCGTCAGTCAGGCTCGAGGCTTCGTGGTTCCGTCGTCTGCTGAAGCTCGGGCTGCCGGCGGCATCGCAGGTGACCCTCGAGGTTGGCGCTTTCGCAGCCGCCACCGCACTCGCCGGCCGGCTCGCGCCCGCGGCGCTCGCGGCGCACCAGATCGCGATCAACTATGCGGCGTTGTCATTCATGGTACCGCTGGGCATTTCGTCGGCCGGCGCTGTTCGCGTCGGCCAGGCGGTCGGCCGGCGGGATGCCGCGGGTGCGGCACGTGCCGGGTGGACGGCACTGCTGTTCGCGGTGCTGTTCATGGCGAGCGCGGCCGCGGTGTTTCTGTCCGCTCCGCAGGCACTGCTACGTGCCTTCACGTCCGATCCGGCGGTGCTCGAGGTCGGCGTCACGCTGCTCTTCGTCGCGGCCGCCTTCCAGCTCTTCGACGGCGTCCAGGGGGTCGCCACTGGCGCCCTGCGAGGGCTCGGCGACACGCGCACACCGATGCTGTGGAACCTGGCCGGACACTGGTTCATCGGTCTGCCGCTCGGCTACGTGCTGTGCTTCATGGCCGGTATGGGCGTGGCTGGCCTGTGGTGGGGACTCTCGCTGGGGCTGGTGATCTGTGGAATCGCCCTGTCGATGATATGGACCTACCGGATCCGACACCTCGAGCGGATTCTGGAGAGAACCCCCGGCACCGTGCTTGCTCCAGGCAGGCTCGGAGGTAGTGATGCCTGAAGAGAAAGATCGGGAAGAGAATCAAGCGCAGGTCCAGAGCGACGCGCCACCGGATGCCACGGTCGGCATCGGCGCAGGCGAGCGCGAAGAAAGCGATCGAGACGGCGGGCGGGGATCCACTGCCAACGGCGTGCCGGCGTTCGACGAGGACGATGGCGCAAAGAGACGGCGGCAGTACCAGAACGGCGCTGAGCTCGTCAGCGGGATGGATTAACAGCCTTCAGCTGACAGCTATCAACCTTTCAGCTGGCATTTATGAGCTGAGAGCTGACAGCTAGGCCGAGGGCCCCTGCCGCCTCGGATACGTCGCATCCACGTAGTCGTCCACAAGTGTTCGGAACGCGACGGCGAGCTCATCGGACGTTCCCCTGAGGGTCGTTCGATGCTCGCCGTCGATGAAGACCGGGCAGTTCGGCGCCTCCCCGGTCCCCGGCAGGCTGATGCCGATATTGGCCGCCTTCGACTCGCCCGGACCGTTAACGACGCAGCCCATGACCGCGAGCGTCATGGTCTCCACCCCTTCGTAACGTACTTTCCACTCCGGCATCCGCTCGCGGATGTAGTCCTGTGTTTGCTCGGCCAGTTGTTGAAAGGTGCTGCTCGTCGTCCGTCCACAGCCCGGGCAGGCCGTCACGCTCGGCGAGAAAGAGCGCAGGCCGAGCGCCTGGAGCAGTTCGCAGGCTGCGTAGACTTCCTCCCGCCGGTCGCCCCCGGGTCGCGGCGTGAGCGACACCCGGATGGTGTCGCCGATCCCTTCGTTGAGGAGCACACCCATCGCTGCCGCGGACCAGACCAGCCCCTTGGTGCCCATGCCGGCCTCGGTGAGGCCAAGGTGCAGCGGCTGATCGGTCTTCCGGGCGAGATCGCGATAGACCGCGATCAGGTCGCGC
>JACDBQ010000175.1 GCA_013694845.1 Acidobacteriota bacterium | reverse complement strand
AGCGAGGCCCCTGCCATGCGCGCCATCAAGGACGGTCAGCCCGGCACACTCGCCCGAGCGGCTGGAATACTGTCCGGCCCTGTGCCCCTCCTCCTCCGCGTTCTTGCCGGGCGTTCGACGGGCGCACGGCGCGTGGCCGCGCTCTCGACCATCGCAGGATCCGTCCTCACTCGCGCCGCGTGGGTGGCGGCTGGCAAATCGGCCGGGGCGGTCGATCAGGCGATGGCGACGAGCTCGGCGCGCGTGCGGGTGCCCTGAAGGCTCGACGCCAGCTTCTTCACGGCCTCTTCTATCGCGGACGGCAGCACGCTGGAAAAGCACAGCCGCAACTCGGATTCTCCAGCGGGATCGGCATAGAACGCGTCCCCCGGGACGAACGCAAGACCCTGCGCCAGGGCGTGCTGAAGCACGGTCCGCGCGTTGACCCCGCGCATAAGCCGGCACCAGAGATACAGACCGCCTTGAGGCCGCGCAAACCGCAGGCCGCCGGGGCTGACGTGTTTCTGGATGGCGGTCAGCATCTGGCCACACCGGCGTGCGTGTTCCCCGCGCAGCATTCGGAGGTGCGTATCGAAACTGCCGTCCTTGATCAGGCGGGCCATCGCGAACTGCACCAGATTCTGCGTGTGCGGATCCAGCCGCTGCTTGATCATCGCGATCTGGTCCACGATCGAGGGCGTGGCGCAGAGCCAGCCCAGACGCAGGCCCGGCGCGAGCACCTTGGAGAAGCTGTTCAAGTGGATGACCAGGTTCTGCACATCCAGCTCGTGCAGCGACGGCGGCGGCGCTTCGTTGAAATACAGCTCACCATAGGTGCCGTCTTCGACGATCGGAACGCGGTAGCGCTCAGCGAGCTTCAGCAACTCGCGGCGCATCCGGATCGGCATCGTGATGCCGGTCGGATTCTGGAATGTCGGGTTGGTGTAGATCAACTTCGGACGATAGCGCACGAGCAGATCCTCGAGCTCGTCGACGTCGGCCCGCAGCACATCCCATCCGATCAGCTTTGCCCCGGCGGCGCGGAATGACTGAATCGCTCCGAGGTAGCCCGGGCGGTCGATGATGACCGCGTCACCCGGATCGATGAGGCACCGTGCCAGGAGGTCGAGGCCCTGCTGGGCCCCCGCGATGATCAGCACACTGTCGGCGGGTACGCGAAAGCGCTCAGCGATGGCTTCGCGCAGCGCAGGTTGCCCCTCTGTCGGCCCATGTCGCCAGGTCGCGTTCGCATCCTTCTTCAGGACCTGGTCGATGGCCCGCTGGAACGCGTCCGTCGGAAAACGGTCGAGCGCCGGTTCGCCGGCCGCCAGCGACAGCATCCGCGCGTCCGAGGAGTGCCTGATGGCATCCCTCATCGTCGGATCGTTCGACCGGAGCGCCGCGGAGGCGATCTTGCCGCGCCATGCGAACGGTGTCCCGGACGGTTCAGGCGCCGCGCAGACAAACGTCCCCCGCCCGACATAGCCCCGGAGCAGCCCCTTGGACTCCAACTCGCGATAGGCACTGACCACCGTGGTCCGGCTGATGCGGAGACGGCTGGCAAGCTCGCGTTCGGGCGGGAGTCGGGAGCCGGACGGCAGCTCGCCACGTGCAATCGCCGACTCGAGCAGGCTCACCAGGTGCGCGTAGAGTGGGCGAGCATCCCGCTCGAAATGCCGCTCGATCTGCTGGATCATGAGTCCCCCTTCTGCCGATACTCTGCGCCGTATTTACCAACCGGCGAGAGTCCAATAGTGGCTTGGCTGAACGATATGTGTCAAATCACGGATTATTCTACGAAATGACGAAATTAGAGGCAATCCAATGATGCGTGCAGCAGTCCAATTCGGGCACGTATTGTTGGTACGAAGCTGGCTGCAGTCCGGCCTGGAGGTGATCATGAACCGGCGAATCGGAACAGTTGCCGTCACGCTCGTCGTCGCGCTCTTCGCCGGAACAAGAGTCCAAGCCCAGGTGTTGATGCAGCCGACGCCGGCGCCAACCTTGACCGCGGAGAACGAGACGTGGTACCTGAACGGGGATCCGATAACCTACGCGGGGAGACTTTACTACCCTGCCGGCGCTCAGATCTTTTTCAACCCGAACGAGATGGTGCGAAGCGGGTTCTACTTGGCCATCCCGCTCTACGCCCGAACGACGATCGAACCGTATAGCGTCGTTTATGCCCCCCTGGCCGGGAGTCGGATGCAGCCGTACGAGCGGCCGCGTTCAGGAGAGCTCGCGGGCACGGCAGGCAGTACACCGCCCGCCCTATCGACACCGGCCGAGACCGTTTCCCCGGCAGGTCGCGCGACCCAGTCGGCTGGTCCGCCGGCGCAGACAACACGAATGGTCTTCGACGACCGGTTCGGCGCGGCCGAGAAGGCGACCGCGATGGCCGGATCACCTGCCGAAATCTCGGTGGGGGCTGTAGGTACCTCTGGCCTACCTTCCGTGCCGAACCGCCGGCTCACCCGCGTGCGTATCGGCGGCACGCCGCAGGGAACGAACGCGATCTTCATCGAGCTCCAGGGTCGACGTTGGTATCCGGCCGGGCCGGCCGAGCCGATAGACCCCTCTCGCTTGACCCGAGTGGATGATTACAAGGGGTTCCCTGTCTGGGCGGATCCGCGGGGCGACGGCACGGTCTTCATCCCGGTGATTCCGGGTAGCACGCTCGCCGTTCGCTACACATCGACTCGCGCGAAGTAGCAGGTAACATACGTTCATGACATTGCAGCCGGGCGATGACGCCCCCGACTTCGAGTTGCCGAGCCACCGCGGCGGCACCGTGAAGCTCTCTGATTTCCATGGCAAGAAGAACGTCGTTCTCGCATTTCATCCACTCGCGTTCACCCCAGTCTGTGCGGACCAGATGTGCTCGTATGAGGCCGACCTGGCGAAGTTCGATGCGGCCGACACCGCCGTGTTCGGCATCAGCATTGATCCCCAGCCATCAAAGGCTGCCTGGGCAAGGGAGCTTGGGCTCCGGTCATTCGATCTCCTGAGCGATAACCATCCGTATGGCGAGGTGGCGAAGAAGTACGGCGTGTTCCGTGAGAAGGAAGGGTTCGCCGACCGCTCCGTCTTCGTCATCGACGGGAGCGGCACAGTGCGGTGGTCAAAGGTCTACGACGTTCCCCAGCATCCCGGCAACGAAGAAATCTTCGAAGCGCTCGCCGCTCTCGGCGGAAGCTAAGGGAGCACGTTTTCGCGAATCAGTCACAACGCCCAGGACGCGCCGCCCATCCAGGAGCGACCGGAACGGAGCGACAGCGAGTGAAGGGTCGCCAGGCGGGGTGCAGGGGGCCCCGCCGATCAAG
>JACDBQ010000162.1 GCA_013694845.1 Acidobacteriota bacterium | reverse complement strand
CATTCTGGCGCTTCTGCTCGCCGGTAAGCTCGTCCGATGTGCTTTGTGCCTGGGTCTCATCAGCCATATCTCACATGCTCGCACCGGCTGCTGCAACGCGCGGGCCGGGTATGCTGTCGCCTGCATGTAGACCGCTACGATCGTCGGCGCGGGCGTGTTCGGCGCGTGGACGGCCTGCGCTCTCAAGGACCGCGGCTGGCGTGTCACCATGATCGACCAGCACGGGCCCGCCAACTCGAGGGCCAGCTCCGGTGGTGAGACGCGCATCATCCGCTCGGGCTACGGCAATCTCGCCATTTACGCGCGGTGGGCTGGCGCGTCGCTGCTCGAGTGGCTGGGGCTGGAGCTGCGCGTACAGGAGCGGCTGTTCGTGAAGACAGGCGCATTGTTTCTCGGTAGCGACTCGACCTGGCTGGCTGACACCGCCCGAACGTTGCGGGACGAAGGCGTGCCGTGCGAGCGGCTTGAATCCGCCGAGCTCCGACGGCGCTATCCACAGCTCGAATTCGGCGACCGGGCCGGCGCGGTCCTGGAGCCGGCGGCCGGAGTACTGTTCGCGCGCAGAGCCGTGCAGGCGTTGGTTCGCGTCCTCGGCCAGGATGGCGTCGAGCTGACGGCGCGGCACGTCGATGCCAGGGCCGCCATCCGCGATGATCACGCCGATGCGGTGATTTTTGCGACGGGCGCCTGGCTCCCGATGCTCTTCCCCGACATCCTGGAGGGGGTCATTGTCCCGACCAGGCAGGAGGTGTTCTTCTTCGGCGCCCCGGCCGGCGACGCGCGTTACTCGGCCGTGCACCTGCCGGCATGGGTCGCTTTTGACGAGGGTATCTACGGGTTACCGGATCTGGAGTGCCGCGGCGTGAAGATCGCGGTCGACGGGCACGGCCCGGTCGTCGATCCTGAAACCATGGACCGCATCGTCAGCGTCGACGCCCTGGCGCGCATGCGCGATCTGCTCCGGACGAGGATGCCGGGGCTGGCCGATGCACCGCTGCTCGAATCGCGAGTCTGTCAGTACGAAAATACGGCGGACGGTCACTTCCTCATGGACCGGCTGCCCGGGCACGACCGCGTCTGGATCGCCGGCGGTGGTTCGGGGCACGGCTTCAAGCACGGGCCAGCCGTTGGCCGATATATGGCGGATCTCGTCGAAGGTCGGCGAGAGCCTGACCCGATGTTCCAACTTGCCGGACGGCCACCGCGCCGGCGTGCGGTGTATTAGCCGGCGGAAGGTAAATGCCCCGACGCCCGGCCCGCGCCGTGGCGTTCGGAGCCGGACGGTCGTTCTCCGGTGACAGACACAGCAAAACGGCCGCACGGAGATGAGCCGCGCGGCCGTCGAAATCTCAGTTCTGAGCTGAAAAGCTGGAAACCGGAAGCTGGAAGCTAGATCTTCGCCTTGTCGTGCAGCACTTCCTGCACGTCAGACTTCTTCTTGCCGCCCAGGCCCTGGATCTTGAGAGTCGGCTGCTCCTTCAACACGTGCTGCCGATAAAGCTCGGCCATCTTCTGAGTCTCCGGATCGACCTGCTTGGCCGCGGCCCGCGCGCGCATCTTCTCTTCGCGCGCGGTCTTGGCGATCCCGGCGTCGTCGAGGTCGGTCTGCTTCCCGGCAGCCACCGCTTCGGCGTCGAGCACGAGGCTGTGATCAGCCGTCGTGAGCAGCACCTTTTTGCCACCGGCGAAGATCTCGTGACGGCCGTGGTCCTCGTACCACTTGGTGAGGGTGGCGGTCATGTGCATCTTCTCGATGATGTTCCGCCAGCCGATCCCGGTGTTGTAGGCGCAGAAGGAGATCTCCCCTTCCTGCGTGGCATACGGGATGATGCAGCGCTCGGTGCGGCGGAAGTCGTAGTTGAACAGATCCTGGAACCACATGCCGGCAATGAAGAGGAAGTTCCATCGGTCGGCCCGCCGCAGGTGGATGTCTTCGATCGTGCGGTCAGCCGTGACCTTGCCGTAGTTCCGGCCGGTCGCCCCGAACGTCTTGTCGAACTTCTTCATCAGGTCCGTCACCTTGAAATGGGTCGGAGCCTTGAACGGATCGTAATTCTTGAGCAGCGCCAGGGCCATGCCGAACATCGACAACCTCTTGCCGCGTGACGCGTCGTTCACCTGGCGGATGTCCAGCGCCAGCTGGCTGGCATCAAGGAAGGCGGTCAGGGGCACGGCTTCCTTGGTTTCCTTGTCGACCATCAGGGCCATGCCGATGCCACAGTTCGGGTGGCAGCCGCAGGTCAGGTTTCCCCACTCCGCGGTGGGCCCGTGGACGATGTCGGCCCAATCGGTGAAGGTGCCGACGAACGAGATGGGGAACCAGTCGCGCACCGGCTCCCCGATGCCCATCTGATTCTTCACGTCGTGGGCGAGGTGCGAGAGGGTGTAGCGCTGCGCGGCCCGCCGTTCCGGGGTGATCTCCTCGTCGCGCCCGGTGAACGAGACCGGCTGGAACGACAGGAAATTGATCTTCTTCGGGTTGGCGAGGGCGAACTGGATGATCCGGCCGACCTGCTCGTTGTTCACGCCGTTGACGATGGTCACGACCGGCACGATGTCGACGCCCGCGTTATAGAGGTTTTCGATCGCACGCAGCTTGACGTCGAACAGGTTGCCGACCAGGCGGTGCGCGTTCGCCGCGTTGCCGATCCCGTCGAACTGCAGATACGCGTACCGGAGACCGGCTTCGGCGGCCGCCTTGGCGAACTCGGGGCTCTTGGCGAACTCGATCCCGTTGGTCGCCGCCTGGACCGATGTGTACCCGACCTTGCGCGCGTACCGCACCGCGTCGAGGAAGTGTGGGGACATCGTCGGTTCGCCGCCCGAGAACTGCACCGACATCTGCCGCCGCGGCTTGATCGAGATCGCGTTGTCGAGAAGGGTCTGAATGTCTTCCCAGGAGAGCTCGTGGACGAACCCGACCTGGTTCGCGTCCATGAAGCAGGGATCGCACATCATGTTGCAGCGGTTGGTCAGGTCGATCGTGAGCACCGCGCCGCGTCCGTACTTGATCGTCGAGGAACCGTGGTTGTGCAGCTTCTCGTCGGCATGGGAGCGGATGTCGCTGCCGGGGAACATCTCCTCGAGGTGCTTGAAGAACGGCGGGTCCATCGCCATGACGTCCTCGAAGTGGCCATGGACCGGGCAGTCCTTCACCATGAGGATCTTGCCGTCGCGCTCGAGAATGCTCGCTTTGATCTCGCCGACCTTTTCATTGAGCAGGATCTTGTAATCGCGCTTGCCGTCCAGGATCTCCTGGCGGGCCTCGCGCACGCACACCGGGCAGAGTGAGTCGGTCTCACGGGGCCAGCCAAGGGGCGGCTTCACTTTCTGATGAGACTTCTGCAGCGGCAGGTCCGACCATGCCGGCGTGAACGGTTTACCGGGATTGATCCGGTTGAGCGTGCTGAAGATACTCCAGGCCCCCTGGGCCGTCAGAGTGAGTCCCTTCTCCAGGTACTTCCTCGGCTTATGCATGTCCGTCAATTTATCGGATTCATCATAGTTGGGTTTGCGGATTCGGTCCGGCTGGCATTCAGGGGGGTGAACGGGCAAAACACGTCTTCTATGGTCAGCCGGGGTTCCCGCGGGCGGATGGGGCACGTGCCTTGCTGAGCAGGCAGCGGCGATCGACGGCGCCTGGCCTCACGTGGGTTCAGGGGAGTTACACACAGGGACATGCGTATCCTCTGGGTCAAGGCAGGCAAACTGCTTCCGGTCGACACCGGCGGCAAGATCCGGTCGTTCAACATCCTCCAGCAACTGGCGTCCAGTCACGCGCTCACGCTGCTGACCTATTACGTGGGCGACCGCGATCGTGAGTACGAGCGGGCGATGGCGGACCAGTTCGCAGGTGCCGTCACGGTGCACACCCCGGCTCCGGAAACAACCATCCGCAAGGCTGCGCACTACGCCCTGCGGCTGCCACGCCGCGCGCCGTACGCCGTCACGCGGTTTACCGCGGCGCCGGTCAGCCGTCTTGTGCACGACTGGCTGGCAACGCGCCAGTTCGATGTGGCCATCTGCGACTTTCTCGCGCCGGCGGAGAATTTTCCGACGAAGAGTCCGGTGCCACGTGTTCTGTTCCAGCACAACGTGGAGTCGATGCTCTGGGACCGCCGCGCCGCGGGAGAGCCGCATCCAGTCAAGCGCCGGTTCTATGCACTCGAGGCGGCGAAGATGTCGCGGTTCGAGCGCAGGACGGTGAGATCGTTCGACCACGTGATTGCGGTCTCGGACATCGATCGCGACGCGATGTCGTCCATGACGGCGCCCGAACACATCTCGGTGGTGCCCACAGGCGTGGACACGACCCGGTTCGTTCCCGGCACGGAGCCATCGACCGCCGGGCTCGTCCTGTTTCTCGGGTCGATGGACTGGGAGCCCAACATCGACGGCGTGGAGTATTTCTGCAGGTCGATCTGGCCGCGGGTGCGGCACGAGGTGCCGGATGCCCGGTTTCGAGTGGTGGGCCGGCAACCCGGGCCGTCGACGCAGCGGCTGGCGTCGGAGTCGATTGAAATCACCGGGACGGTGCCGTCCGTCCTCGGCCACCTCCAGGCGGCCTCCGTCGTGGTGGTGCCGCTTCGGATCGGCGGGGGGACCCGTTTGAAGATCTACGAGGCGATGGCGGCGGGGAAAGCGGTGGTCTCGACCTCCATCGGGGCCGAGGGACTCGACGTTACCCCGGGCGTCGACATCATCCTGGCGGATGAACCGGAGCGGTTCGCCGCGGCAATCGTCCGGCTCCTGCGGGAGCGGGACCACCGAGAGGCGCTGGAACGTCGCGCTCTGGCGCTGGCGCGACGGTTCGACTGGGCGAACGTCAGCCGCCGCTTCGAGCGGGCGCTGGAGACAGTGGTGAGCGGGGCTTCGCGGAGCGAACGCTCCACCACATGCGAAACACCAGCAGCGCCGCCAGGATGACTGCGTAGTAAACCGGCGAGCCGGCCATGACCTTGACCTTCCACAGGTAGTGGATCGCCCCTGCGACGGCAATCAGATAAATGAGGCGGTGCAGGAGCTGCCACCGGCGGCCGAGGCGGCGGATCCACCCCTTGGTCGACGTGACCGCCAGCGGAATCATCAGCACAAAGGCGATGAAGCCAGCGGCGATGAACGGGCGTTTCGTGACATCTTTCAGGATGAAATCGAACGCGAAAAATTGATCCAGCGCCACGTACGACAGACAATGCAGGGACACGTAGAAGAATGTAAACAGGCCGAGCATCCGGCGGAGCTGGATGACGCGATGGCGACCGGTCAATCGGCGCAGCGGCGTGATCGCCAGCGTGATCACGAGGAAGCGCAGGGCCCAGATGCCGGTGGTGAGCGTAACGTCTTCGATCGGATTGACGCTGAGGCGCGCGGTGGCCGCGCGGAACCCGAGCCAGAGCGCTGGACTCAGAGCGAGCAGAAAGACGGCGGGCTTCACGTGGACCGCGGTGGTCAGTAGAAGGCGCGGAGG
>JACDBQ010000156.1 GCA_013694845.1 Acidobacteriota bacterium | reverse complement strand
CGCCCGATCAGGCGCTGTATCTCGAGTGGCGGAACGGCGGCGATTGGGCGTGGCTCCACGTGGACTTCCCGTCGCGCAACGCTTCGATCCGCTGGTCAGGTCCGGAAGGCCAGGGCCAATGGCTGCTTTGAGCAATCGGGCGGCCACCCGCTGGCTGACGTTCATGATGTTCACGATGTTCGCCATGACCACTGACTCGGTCGGCGTCATCATTCCGCAGGTGATCAAGGAGTTCGGCCTCAGCATGACAGCTGCCGGCGCGTTCCATTACGCAACGATGACGGCGATCGCGCTGGGAGCCGTGACGCTGGGTCACCTGGCCGATACGGTGGGACGCAAGAAGACGATCATCCTGGGCCTCGCGATCTTTGCGGTGGCATCGTCTCTGTTCGCGGTCGCGAGCTCCTTTGCGTTCTTCCTGCTGCTGCTGACCGTGTCCGGCGCGGCAATCGGCATCTTCAAGACCGGAGCGCTCGCGTTGATCGGAGACATCTCGGCCTCCACGACCGAGCACACCTCCACGATGAACACGGTCGAAGGGTTCTTCGGTGTCGGCGCCATCATCGGGCCGGCGATCGTCATTGCGCTTCTCAGCCGCGCGGCGTGTCGCGGTGTACGTGTGGATGCCGACGCTCCTCGCCGACTACACGGGGAGCCTGGCGGTCCTGGCCGCATACGCGATCTCGGTGTTTTTCGCGCTGCGTGCCGGCGGAAGATTCCTCGGCGCGTGGATGCTGGCTCGCTATGACTGGACAGCCGTGATGGCGCTCGTGAGTTTTGCGATCCTGATGTGCTTCGTCGGCACCGTGGCCGGCGGCCCGGGCGTGGCCGTCTGGCTTCTGCCGCTCTCCGGTCTCTTCATGTCAGTGGTCTATCCGACGCTGAACTCTAAGGGCATCAGTTGCTTCCCAGGCACCAGCACGGCGCCGTGGCCGGCGTCATCCTTTTCTTCACCTGTGCGGGCGCTGCGACCGGCCCCCTCGCCATGGGGGCCATCAGCGACGTCTTCGGGCACCCGCGCTACGGCTTCGTGCTGGCGACCATCTTTGCGTGCGCTCTCCACGCGGGCCTGCTCGTGAACTGGATGTATCAACCCGCCGGCAGCCGTCTGGAGCGACTGGATCGCAGCGAGTACGCGGGACCCCTCGAAGAGAGCCCCGCGCCTTAGCCGACGCCGAGCTTCTCCGAGGCCATCGCCGTCCCCTTCACACGTGAAGCGATCTTCTGGAACGCAATGTCCCGGGCGACATCCGGCGAGCCGTGCTTCGGCTTCACGTCGATGCTGAAGGGGGAGAAGCCGCAGTCGTCCGTGGACCCGAGCCGCTCTTTGGGGATGTGCCGCGACGCGACGAGGAGGTCCTCGCACACTTCATCGGCTGTCTCGACCCTCGGGTTGAGCGGGTTGATCACGCCGACGAAGCACACCTGCGGGACGCCGTTTGCGTCCGCCCTGCTGTGCGTCCCGCACAGCTTGTAGACGCGTTCCTTGTCTTTTTCGCTCGCCAGTTGAATCAAGAAGTATCCCGCGTTCATCTTGAACATGCTCGGCAGCAAATCGGCGTAGTCCACGTCGGCGCTGTGCGTCGAATCACAATCACCGCCGGGGCAGGTGTGGATGCCGATGTCCGTGCGCTCCTGCGCGGAAAACCGGTCGATGACGCGGTTGTTCAGCTCGATGAATTGCTCGAGCATCCTGCGCCCCGTCCACGGGTTCTTCGGGTCGTTCCTGCAGGCCAATCGGCCTTCGGTAAAATCGATCGAGACACGCTTGGCGCCGGCCGCGAAGCTCTTCCGGATGTCCCGCTCGCACTCGTTGCACAAGTCCTCGAGAAACTTCTCGCGGGAATACCCCTTCACCTCATCATCCAGGGGGTAGAGCAGGGAAAGCATCGATGGCGCGATCACGGCCTGCTTCAACGGCCTGGTGGCCATCTTCATGGCCTTTTCCACGTACTCGGCCGCGAATGTCTTGTATCTGAATGGCCCCCCGGTGAGGCGGGGAAGCTGCCGGTGATGCCCGTCGGTGAAGATGGCGAAGTACTGTCCATCAGCGGCGAGATTCTCCGCGAGACCGGTGCCGGCCAGGGTGTCCGTGATTGGATACGTGGCGAAGCTGGACGCTCGCTGCTCGCCGTCGGACACGATCGGCGCCCCGGTGGCCTCCATGCGTTGAATCGAGTCAAGGCAGGCGGCGTCCTGTTCGCGCGTCAACTCCTCGCGGGTCGTCTTCCCGGCGTCGTAGCCGGCGATTGCGGCTTGAAGCTTCACGGGCCGCGGAAGGGATCCGACGTTCTCGGTCTAAATGGGCATGGCGACGATCCTTTCACCGGCGGTCAGGGCGCGTTCGCTCCCTGTACGGCCTGACCTGGGGGGAGGTCGTCCCAAGGCCAAGGCCAAAGGACGGATCATACTTCATTGCTCCCCGTTCGTCGGGGCTGACATCACCAGCGTCGAGCATCTCGAATACCTGGAGCGCTACAATACACGCACTATGAAGTGGTTCTTACGCGGCGTCGTGGCCCTGGTTGCCGTCTACGTGACGTTTTTTGGAGCGGTCGCGCTGGCCATGCTGCAGCCGCCCGAGCGGTTCGGCCGGATCATGAAGCACATGCCGGCGCCGCTGGTCTGGGGCGCGCTGCCAGCCCCTCGGATGTGGCTCTGGGCGCGCAAAGGCGGTCTCACGGAGGGGAGCCCGGCGCCCGCCTTCACGCTGTCGACACACGACCATGCGAGCCGCGTCACCCTCTCATCGCATCGAGGACAGCGCCCGGTCGTGCTCGTCTTCGGCAGCTACACGTGACCGCCGTTCCGCCGGGCGGTGCCCGCGCTCAACACGCTCTATCGGGACTACCGCGATCGTGCGGCGTTCTATATGGTCTACATCCAGGAAGCGCACCCGATCGACGCCGGGCAGGTCGGTGACAACCTGAAAGACGACGTCCTGGTGTCGAGCACGATGACGAAGGACGAGCGCATGAACGTGGCAGGGATGTGGGTAAGGAACCTCGGCATCGAGTTGCCGGCGCTGGTGGACGAACCGCACAATGGCGTCGAGCGCGCGTACACCGCATGGCCCGACCGCCTCTACGTGGTCGATCGCGAAGGGCGGATCTCCTATAAGAGCGCCGCCGGTCCCTTCGGTTTCAAGCCGTCGGAAGTGCAAGCCACGCTCGAACGGCTGCTGCCGGCTGAATGACTCTCCGCTACGCCGCGGCTGCCTGCCAGACCGATCTCGCCAACCCGATCGACCGGCGCCAGATGACCGCGAATACCGACCGCATGCTGTCGATGATCGATTCGGCGGTTGCAGGCAGCGCGCCGTTCCTGCCCGTGCGGCTCGTCGTCTTCCCTGAGTTCGCGCACGCCGCGCCCGTCTTCGCGTCGGTCGCCGCGTTGCTCGACAAGCTGGCCGTGCCGATCCCCAACGAGCACACCGACCGCCTCGAAGCCAAGGCGCGGGAGCATGGCCTCTACATCCAGAGCGGATCGATGCTCGAAGCCGACCCGCGCTGGCCCGGCGCCGTGTTCAACACGACGTGCCTCATCGGTCCGGAGGGCATTCTCTACAAGTACCGCAAGGTGAACACGTGGATCCCTTACGAGGTGCACTCGAGCCCGCACGATCTGGCGGGGTACGACGACCCCCTGTTCCCCGTCGCCGACACGCCCATCGGACGGATTGGCTGCGCCATCTGTTACGACTGGCTATTCCCCGAGGCCATCCGTCAGCTGGCGGCGAACGGCGCTGAAGTACTCTTGCGTGTCTCGGCGTACATGGATCCGTGGGGTGCCACGGAACCGATGAACTGGTGGTCCGTCGTGAACCGCTGCCGCGCGATCGAGAACATGTCTTACGTGGTGGCCGCGAACCAGGGTGCGAGCCTGCGGCACTATCCGCCGTACTCGTGGCCCGGTGGCAGCCAGGTCGTGGATTTCGATGGGAGGATGCTTGCGGAAGCGTCTCCAGGCCCCGGCGAGCGAATCGTCGTGGCACCCATCGACATCAGCGCCCTGCGGCACGAGCGGGACACCAGGCGCGGCCATCACATGCTGTCGCATCTGCGAACAGAGGCCTACCCCGTTTATTCCGCGCATCAGTATCCGCCGGCAATTGCGGGCGCGCGGGACGGCTTGCCGTCGTACGAGCGCAACCTCGAACTGATCGAGGCGGCGAAGCGGAAGCTGGTTGGGGCGCCGCCTGCGGGGTCGTCCGGCAGTCAAGCGTGATGCTGTGACAGCCGCCAGTACGCCTGATTGATCATCATTTGCCCCCGGGCTTGGTTGCCTTGGCCGGCACACTCATGCCCCGGACGAGCTTGGCCAACTCCAGGATCTCGGGAGCGCTGAACCGGTCCTTGAAGGGCAGCATCGCCGTGCCTTTCACCCCGTCGCTGATCGACTTCGCGATCGCCGCGGTGGTTGATCCGTTCTTCCATTTCCCGTCGGCGAGGTTGCTCTCGGGAATCACACCCCTGCCGTCGGGACCATGGCAGGGGACGCAAGTCAGTCGGTAGTTCTCGCGCGCCTTCTCAGCGGCGGCAGAAGGCTCCCTGGGAGCGGTTGGCTTCGGTTTCGGCGCGGGCTTCGGCTGAGCCGCAGCGATGGCGGCGAAACACACGGCGGCGAGCAGAGCGGCGAGGGTCCTTCGAATCATCCGTCAATCATAGACAAACGGCGTTCGCGCAACGAACCGGTTGACTTCCAGCGCCCGTTCGTTGAGCGCAGGATCGTCCGGCCAGCCGGCCCGCGCCGGTTCTGCTATCCTACGCCCGTCGTCGCAGGCTGCAGGAGTCTAACGTGTCTGATTCGACCTTCCCGACCCCGCGTGGGGTGTCACGGCGAACCGTTCTAAGGGCACTCGGCAGCGGAGCCGGCGCTGCAGCCCTTCTGCCGTGGCTTTCCAACGATGGTCTGCTGGCGTTCACGGAACTACAGCGGCGCATGGCGCCTCGCGCTCCGAAGGTCGTGCCGGCGGTGCGGTTCGCCACACTCCAGGCGCTGGTCGAAGCGATCATCCCGGCAGACGAGCGGTCGCCGGGAGCGAAGCAGGCGCGAGTGGCCGATTACATCGACCTCCTCCTCAGCGAGTCGGAGGACGAGGTCAAACAGGAATGGCTGGACGGCCTGGCGGCGCTTGACGCGGAGGCAAAAGCCCGCTTTGGCTCGTCGTTCGCCGGACTCAGCCCGGCGTCGATGGACAGGCTGATGGCCGACATCAGCCGGCACGAGCTCGAGCCGATCACGCCGCTCGAGTTCTTCTTCAAGACCACGAAGCGCGCGACGATCCACGGCTACTACACGTCCGAAATCGGTATTCACCGAGAGCTGCGGTACAAGGGGAACCAGATGCTGCCCGAGTTTGTCGGCTGCGCGACCGAGGATGGCAAGGACTGCGAGCACTGCAAGCAGAAGGCAGGCAAGTGATGCAGGCCGATCCGACGCTCGCGCTCGATCTGGACGACATCATCAAGGAGTCGCGTCGCCTTTCGATGTCGATCACGCCCGATACCGGTCCATGGGACGTGATCGTCGTGGGCAGCGGGGCCGCTGGAGGGATGGCGGCCTTCCAGCTGGCGACCGCCGGCATCAAAGTGCTGGTGCTCGAGGCCGGACGCATGATCGACACGCAGAAGGAGTACCGGACCATGGAGTGGCCGTACGCCTCCATGCGACGCCAGCGCCTGCCGGGCGATGAGCGTGCGATCGCCGTCGCCGAGTACAACTTCGTTGATCGTCCCTACGGCGCCAACCCGGCGTTCGCCAAGTACAAAAAGGTCAGCTCGTACGCGGCCAACACCTTCTCGCGCAACTGGATGGTCAACGAGAAAGAACAACCGCTCACAGGTACCCCGTATGCCGCGGTCCGGGCGCGGGTACTTGGCGGCCGCACCAATCTGTGGGGCCGCGGCGCGCTGCGCTACGGTCCGCTGGAGTTCAAGGCCAAGAGCCACGACGGCTACGACGTGGACTGGCCGATTTCGTACGAGGACGTCAAGCCCTACTACGACAAAGTCGACGTTCTGCTGGGATGTTCAGGCACGGTCGAGCATCTCATGCAGATCCCGGATGGCATTTTCCAGCGTGCCTCGAAGCTCAATTGCGTCGAGGTGGAGTTCAAGCGCGCGATTGCGAAAATGGGCCGGCATTATATTCCGGGCCGCGCCGGCGTCACCACCGACGGAGTCCTGAACAAGTACCGGACCCGGTGCATGGGCCGTGGGCGGTGCGGGCGTGGGTGCGATCTGCAGTCCTCCTTTCACTCCCCGACCGCGCTGATCTACCCTGCGCGCGACACCGGGAATCTCACGGTCCGTCCGTATTCGATCGTCGCCGAGGTGCTGTTCGATCAGACCAGGAACCGTGCGTCCGGCGTTCGGGTCATCGACTCCAACACCCGGGAGACGATGGACTTCAAGGCTCGCGTCGTCGTGCTCGGCGCCGGCACGCTCGAGAGCACCCGGATCCTGTTCAACTCGAAGTCCCGCCTTCACCCCACTGGCCTCGGCAACTCCTCTGGATTACTCGGTTGCTATTTGAGCGAGCACCTCATGGGCATCCGCGGCAGCGGGTTCATGCCGAGCCGCATCGGCACGGAGACTACCCTGGATGATGGACGGCCGGTGCCGCCGTATGTACCGCGGTTCCGCAACCTCGCTGACCGGCATCCCGACTTCCTCCGGGGTTATCACTTTCAAGGCGGCGGCGGCTGCGCCGAGTATCCCGGAATGGCGCACGAGACGGCCGGTTACGGGAAGGCGTTCAAATCGAGCGTCCGGAAGCACTACCCTGCAATGATCAGCCTCGGCGGGTTCGGCGAGGTCCTGCCGCGCAAGGAGAACCGGGTCACCGTCGACAGCGAGGTGAAAGACATCTGGGGACTCCCGGTGCTCCGGTTCGACTATCGCTTCGGCGAGAACGAGCTGAAGATGGCGAAAGACATGGCCGTCACCGTGGAGGAGATGCTGGTCGCCGCAGGCGCGGAAAACATCAAGATCAGCAGCGAACCGCTGCCGCCCGGCTGGTCCATCCACGAGATCGGCACTGCCAGGATGGGCGACGACCCGAAAACGTCGGTGACGGACCGCTTCTGCCGTCTGCATGACGTCAACAACGTCTACATGGCCGACGCGAGTCCTTTCGTCTCCGGAGGTACGCAGAACACGACCTGGTCCATTCTTGCAATCTGCTGGCGGACCATGGATTACCTCAAAGAGCAGATGCGCGCTGGGAACGTCTGAGCCGATGGTGAGCGCGCCGGCATTCCCGGCTGGCGTGCTGCGCGGGAGCCCGGGTTGACAGGTAACTGCGGTCGGAGTACTGTCGGCCACCGATCGATGCCGTTCCGGACCACCGGCTCCAAGGAGTACTCACGCCAATGACTCTTCTCTCCTGCACCCGACTGCGTGCTGCTTTCACGCTGCTGATAATTCTCGGCTGGCTCGCGCCGGTTCCGGCGGCCGCCCAGGCGCTCTACGGCTCCATCGTCGGGACGGTAACTGATGCACAGGGGGCCGTCGCTCCCGGAGTCGTGCTCGTCGCCACGAATACGGGCACCGGCCTGCGGGTCGAGGCCGCCTCGGACACTGAAGGGGCCTATGTCTTCCGCAACCTCCTGCCCGGCACATACAACCTGACCGCGACGCTCGCCGGCTTCCGTGAGCACACCCAGGCAGCCATCCCGGTCGCGGCCGGCAATCCGGTCCGCGTCAATATCGCTCTCGCGGTGGGGGCGGTCGCCGAAAGCATCGAGGTCGTCAGCCAGACAACGTTGCTGCAGACGGAAAAAGCGGATCTCAGCACTCAGCTCACGGCCAAGGAGATTATCAATCTCCCGCTCAATCAAT
>JACDBQ010000131.1 GCA_013694845.1 Acidobacteriota bacterium | reverse complement strand
GGGAATTAGAACCGTAGGCGGCTACGCGGTAACTTGAGCGTTGGCGAACGTGATCTGCAGCACGCTGCCGCGTCCCGGCAGCGGGGTGATCTCGGCGCTGCCGCCGTAGGGCGCCGCCACCGCCCGGGCCAAGCGGAGCGCCAGTGCCGGAATCGAATCCGCGGGATTGTCCGCATCCCCGTCCGCTCCTGGGGCACCCAGGGTTGCGTGGACGCGCACGGTCCGCTGGACGACTTCGATTTTCAATGCGCGGCTGTGAGGGGCGTCCGCGTGTAACTCGACGCGCGGTTTCCGGATGCCCTCGAGAGAGCACAGCGTCGCGAACACCGCCCCGTTGATCGCCGCTGTTGCAGCCTCTTCGGGTAACTTCCAGACGGCGGCGGCCGGCGTGACCGAGCACTCCAGCTGCATCCCGGTGAGGGTCGCATGCGCATCGAATCCGTCCGACACACCCTGCACGATCGCCGCGAGCGTCGTCAGCCTGGTGTTCTCGAATGTGCCGAGCATCCCGCTCACCAGCCACGCGGCGCGCGCGGCCTGGGCCTCGATCAGGTCGGCTCCCACCTGCTGCGGCAAGCCACCAAGGGGTGCGGCCCGGAGCAGCGCGATCGATGTCCGGATCGTCGACAAATCAGCGGTGACTGTCTCGAGTAGCGGTCGGAGGTGATTCTGCTCGCGAGAGTCCGAGGTGGCTGGATCGTCTGCTCTGAGGTTGTCCGCCGCCGCGATGGCCGCCGCAGCCGGTGCGTCGATCTCGTGCAGCAGGCATGGGACCGCAGTGAGCCCCGCCGCGATCGCTGCCGCCAGCCGCTGGCGCCCGGCGATCAGGATGTAGCGTCCCCCGTGCCGTCGAATGATCAGCGGCTGCAGGACGCCGTGCAGTGCGATGGACTTCGTCAGCGCCTCGACGTGGTCCGCGGATGGCAGGTCCCGGCACTCGATCTGGCCCGCGGCCAGGAGCCGGATCAGCGGCTGGGCCGGCGACTGGAGCTGGTCGACGTAGTGAGCGTCGGCGCGCATCCGGTAGTTCCGGGGCAGGCCTTCGCGCTCAGGTTCGGCGTGGCCACCGAGTCGTGGGACAAGGTCGTCCGCGCCGGTTCGGGGCACGCTGTTCTGCGGAGCGCGAGGCACGATGGATTCCGACTCCGACACGGTATGGCCCCACGCGGATGAATTGTGCTGAGGGAAGTGGCGCAGGTGACGCTCTCAACCGACGGAGCTCGCGTCGGCGCACCGAATCCTAGCACACCGTTAACGCCGCACTACAGCCGCATGGGAAATGGGATATACTCGGAATCCTTTCCTGACGTTTCCGGCAGACACCAGCCGCCGACCTCACTAAAGCGACTGGCGGGATCGAATCCACTCCCAGACCAGCCTTGATCAACACCGCAGGAGACATTCATGCTCGTCGTTGGCCTCGGAATCACGCTAACCGCCGTACTGATCGTCAACTTGTGGGAACGCCGGGGGCGGCGTCCGGCGGACGTCGGTGCGATGAGCCAGCCGTGGAGGGCCGCCCATCTCGCCTCGCAGCCAGCCTCACCGAATTAACCGTCGCTCCGCCGCTACAACGACTCGCGGATCAAACGCGCGCGACGATCGCCTTCAGCATCCCGGCGAAGATGCGTCGGTGCAGCGGGTAAATCGCATACCAGTAGATGAGTCCGGGCAGGCCGATCGGATCGAAGATGGCCGTCTGTGTGATCTCGGTGCCCCCTGCGGCATCGTTGACCTCGAACTCCAGCCACGCTCGCCCCGGCAAGCGCATCTCTGCGGCCAGCCGGAGACGCCGATCCGGTTCGTAGGCCTCAACGCGCCAGAAATCGAGGGCGTCGCCGGGGCGTAAGTGCTCGGCGTGGCGGCGACCGCGCCGGAGTCCGACGCCCCCCGCCAGCAGGTCGAGGTAGCCGCGAATCCGCCACAATCCATTGGCGTAGTACCAGCCGCTTGCCCCGCCGATCCGCCGGATCGGCGCGAATGCCGCCGCGCGAGTGACCGGCACAAAGGCGGTTCTCGCATCGACGACCCGCGACCCGAACTGCACGCCGCCCCACGACGGATGAAGGGCGCCCGACGAGACTGCGTCGGCCCAGCGCGTCCGAGCGAACTCGCGCTCCTCGTACCGCACGGCCCGAGCGATCGCGTCCCGGACGCCCATCGGGCGGACGTCGAAGGTAGCGAGCGCCGCGTCATCGGTCACCACCGTCGGATGCCGGATGCTCTCGATCAGCTTACGGCCGACCCGCGCGTACAATGGGGTCATCAGTCCCAGCCAGAGGCTCGACAACCACGGCGTGAGCACCGGCACGAAGATCAGTCTTCTCTTGAGACCTCGGGCGTGCGCGTACGCCAGCATGATGTCGGCGTATGACACGCGGTCGGCCCCGCCGATCTCGAAGATCCTGTTCTCGGCCGGCAGCGCGAGCGCGCCCTGGAGATACGCAATGACGTCTTCGATGGCTATCGGCTGCGCCTGCACGCGGACCCAGGTCGGGCAGAGCATCACCGGCAGTCGCTCGACGAGGTTGCGAATCAACTCGAAGGACAGGCTGCCGGAGCCGAGGATGATCGATGCACGCAGCTCGATGACCGGCACACCCGAGTCGCGCAGGGCCTGGCCGGTTTCCTGCCGGCTCTTGAGATGCGGTGAGAGCGTCTGGCTGCGGTCACCGAGGCCGCCCAGATAGACGATCTTGCGCACGCCGGCCGCGCGGGCGGCCTCGCCGAAGTTTCCGGCGGCGAGTCGATCCTCGTCTTCGAAGTTGCCGCGCGAGCCCATCGAGTGGACCAGGTAAAACGCGGTGTCGATGCCCTGGAGCGCGGCCGGCAGTGTTTCGGGTTTCAGGCAGTCACCCGCGACCACCTCTGTGCCGTCCGCCGCCGCGAGGTATTCCGGCCGGCGCGCCATGCAGCGCACGGGACGGCCGGTGCGCTCGAGCGTCTCCATCAACCGCCCGCCGATGTAGCCGGTGGCGCCCGTGATCAGGACCCGGCTCTCACCGTTCTGCGGGTCGCTCATGAAGGTCCGGACGCCACGTCTCCACGCAGCGTTCTCGTGATGGCACCGTCCAACGCGCGACGGAGGTCCGCTGTCGACCCCGTCGGCTGACAGCGAATTTCTCTGGCCGTGATTTCGATCGGAATCACTCGCCCGCCAAACGCGTCCGGGGTGACGATCACCCGTGCCTCGGAGAGGTGAACGCTCCAGCCACTGAAGCGCTGCTCCTGTGTCCAGCCGGCGCAGAAGGTCAGCGAGATCAGGTCGCCGAGGCGGACGAAGACGTAGTCGGGTAACAGATCCTCGAGCGACTTCCCGCTCGCTCGCAGCATCGTGCCGCGAGCCGCCTCCATCTCGGCGAAGAACGACGTCCACTCGGGCTCTGATCGAAACCGCTCGTAGACCGTGACCGCATGGTGCGCCACCAGTGCGGCGGCCCAGGGATCGTCGGCGAGGCGCGCAACGGCGCGCGGCCACACGGTCTGCCGCACGCGCAGCGGAGCGTGAACGAAATCCGCGACGAAGCCGGTGTCGGGATCGAGTGTCGGCGCCGCGTCGTCCTCCGCCCACCCGTTATCGTGTTCGCCGATCGCGTGGAGAATGGCGTCCCGCCGCGGCCGCGCCGCGAGCGGAACGCAATCCTCCATGATCCGCCCCGCGAGATGCGCGTGATCGGGCTGGGTAATCAGCAGCCCGCCGGCGTCAGCCGGACGGACGATCACGTCGCGATCCCGTGAACTCGAGTCCTCAACGCGTCATTGCTTCGGCTGGTGCCGCTCAGCTGGAGCAAAACATGAGCACAGCGGCCACAAAAGCGCGCATTGGGAAGCTTCATTCGCATATGTGACGTTTCCTCCAGGACAGCCGGTGGCTAGCTGTACGCAAAAGTCCGACCGTTCGCACCCGATACGCAGGGGCGGCAGAGGCGCGGTCGCCGGTCGTGAACCGCAAGGCGACGATCCGCGCACTCGATCCGGTGGGAGGAGTTGACAAGCACGCTCACCGAATGTTATTAAACCTATAGGTTAATTAACTTGTAGGTTTAGTAACGCCATGCCAGCCGATCAACTGAGTACCACGTTTGCGGCCCTCGCGGACCCCACCCGACGGGCGATCCTGGCACGCCTGGTGTCGGGCGAATGCTCCGTCACGGAGCTTGCCGAGCCATTTGATATGAGCATGCCCGCCGTCTCGAAGCACCTTCGCGTGCTGGAGCACGCCGGCCTGATCGCACGCGGGCGCCAGGCCCAGTGGCGGCCTTGCCGGATCGAAGCGGGCCCGCTCAGGCAGGTGGCGGAATTTGCCGAACGCTATCGCCACGTCTGGGAGGCGCGGCTGGACCGGCTCGACGACTATCTGCAGGAGCTCAAACAAAAGGAGAAGAGACATGCCCGTAAGAAGCGCGGTAAATAGCCACACCTTCGAGGCCACCACCCCTTCGGATCGCGAGATCGTCCTGACGCGCCTGTTCGACGCACCGCGGCGCCTCGTCTTCGACGCCATGACGAAGCCGGAGCACGTGCGGCGGTGGTGGGGGGCCCTCGACGAGGAGCACTCGGTGACGGTGTGTGAGATCGACCTTCGCCCGGGCGGGGCGTGGCGCTTCGTCGGCCGCGGCCCCGAAGGCGAGTTCCCCGCCTTCTACGGCACGTATCGCGAGATCGCGCCACCCGAGCGGGTGGTCTTCACCGAGGTCTTCGAACCGTATCCTGACGTCGAATCGGTCGTGACCTCGGTCTTCACGGAGGAAGGCGCCAAGACCCGTCTCACCGTCACGTGCCTCTATCCCTCGCTGGACGTGCGTGACATGGTGCTCGAGACCGGAATGACCACCGGCGCCGGCACCAGCTACGACCGACTCGAGGACCTTGTCGGGGAGCTGCAGCGGTCCTGAGCCCGTCGGCGAAGGCCTCGTCCGATCACGGTCGGCCATCGACGTCCCTGGTCAGCATTCATTCGGATGACCACGCCCGTCGATGGCCGGAACGCCGTTGGTCGCCGTTCTTGAATGCTTCGCAGGGCATTATGCGAACGGTCTCAAATTGGTATGATAGGGGAGCGGTATCGAACCAATGGCCTCAACTCCAAAGACTCCTATCTGCTTGTGCGATCTCGCGGTCGGCGCCACGGCCCGGTTCCACGCGGCCGATCTTGATCCCGAGTTTTCCCGATTCCTGCGCTCAGTCGGCCTGACCCAGACGTCGGAGCTCCGCCTGTGCAGAAACGGCGACCCCTGCATCGTGCAGGTCCGCGCGACCCGCATCGGGATGTCGAAAGCCGTAGCCGGCCAGGTGTACGTCGTGCCGACGTCAGGCACCTGAGATGCTCGGCGAGGCCCTGGCCGACACGGTCCTCTCGGCCCGCGCTCGCTCACGGCCCGCGCGCGTCGCGCTCATCGGCAATCCCAACACCGGAAAAACCACCACCTTCAACCGCCTGTGCGGCTCACGGGCGAAAACATCGAATTTCCCAGGTACCACCACCTCGACCCGGCTCGGCCGGGCTGAGCTGACCTCGAGTCGCGCGGTGGAGGTCCTCGATCTCCCCGGCGTCTACGAACTGCACATCGAGGCGCCCGAATCGCTGATTGCGCGTGCGGTGCTCGAGGGTGACGGAGCCTTCCGCCGCCCCGACGCCGCAATCGTCGTCGTGGACGCTTGCAACCTCACGCGGAACCTGGTCCTCGTCGGAGAGTTGCTCCATTACGACGTGCCGCTGGTTGTTGGGTTGAACATGGTCGACCTCGCGCAGCGCCGCGGGCTGACCGTCGACGTCAACGTGCTCTCCCGGCGTCTCGGTGTGCCGGTTGTGCCAATGATCGCGCGGCGAGCGGAAGGTGTTGACGCGCTCAGGATGGCGCTCCTTCGCGCGCTCGATTTTCCTCGAGCGAAGCGGCCGGCCGACCTGCCGGCGGGGACCTCGTCACCCGAAGCGCTCACTGCCTGGGCCGACGAACTGCTGACGGAGGCCGCCGGGGCGTCGGCACCGAACGGTAGCGGGCCAGACAGTTTCACCGAGGGGCTGGACCGGGCTTTTACCAATCCGATTCTCGGGCTGGTGACGTTCTTTGCCGTCATGGGTGGCCTGTTCTGGGCGCTGTTCACGCTTGCTACCCTCCCGATGGACCTCATCGAAGCGACGTTCGCGTACTTCGGGCAGCTGGCCGTGACCTATCTGCCGGCCGGTCCGCTGCGGGATCTCCTCACTGACGGCATCATCAGCGGAATCGCTGGAACGATTGTCTTTCTCCCGCAGATCTGCCTCCTCTTCTTCTTCATCAGCCTGCTCGAGGATACGGGCTACCTGGCCCGCGCGGCCTTCGTGATGGACCGGGTGCTCCATCGCTTCGGTCTGCCCGGCCAGGCCTTCGTTCCACTGTTGACATCGCACGCGTGTGCGTTGCCCGGCATCATGAGCGCGCGGCTGATTCCGAATCGGCGTGACCGGCTGGCGACCATCATGGTCGCCCCGTTCATGAGCTGCTCGGCCCGCCTGCCGGTCTACGTGCTGCTGACAAGCCTGCTCTTTGCCGGTCAACCCGGCTGGGCGGGCCTGGCATTCGCCTGCTGCTATCTGCTCGGTGGCGCGGCTGCGTTGTTGAGTGCGCTGCTGTTCGGCAGGACCGTGCTGAAGGGCGGCGCGCGACCAATGGTCCTCGAGTTGCCGACCTACAAGATGCCCTCGTTCACCAACGCGCTGGTCACCGCCAGGGATCAGGGGATCGCATTCCTGCGCACCGCAGGAACGGTGATCATGGCCATCTGTATCGTCATGTGGTGGCTCAGCGCGTATCCCAGAGTCGATACACCCGAATCCGTCCGGACGCTTCGCGCGGAGGCCGATCAGCCGGAGTTATCGGTTGGACGCGTTGCCGAGCTGAGGGCGCGGGCAGACACGCTCGAAGCCCGGGCGGTGCAGGCGGGCAGCTTCGCCGGCAGGATTGGCCGCACGATCCAGCCAGCCTTCGAGCCGCTGGGGTACGACTGGCAGTTGACCGTCGGCGTGCTCACCAGCTTTCTCGCGCGCGAGGTTTTTGTCTCGACGATGTCGGTATTCGTTGGCGGGGCGGCCGACGCCGAGGTGAATGTCGGTGTGATCGACCGGATCCGGACGATGCGCCGGGACGACGGACGGCTCGTGTTCACGCCGGCGACCGCCGCAAGCACGCTGGTGTTCTTCGTGCTGGCGATGCAGTGCCTGCCTACGCTGGCGGTCACGCACAAGGAAACCGGCGCGCTCAAGTACCCGATCCTGCAGCTCTTGTACATGTCCGGTCTGGCCTACGTCAGCGCGCTGATCGTCTATCAGTCGCTGCGGGCCATGGGGTGGTCATGACCCTCGCCGTCCAGGACTGGCTCGCAACTCTGATGGCGCTGGGTTCGGCGCTGATCATCCTGCGCCGCATGGTCGGTGCGTTCAAACCGGGGAAGAAGAGCCAGGCCTGCCAGCATTGCGCGTCCGGCGCCGCCGCCTGCGCGACGGTGGAGCCGGAGGACGTCAAGCCGGTCCCTCTGGTGCTGCACCGACGCTAAACCACCACGCGCGTCTTGCTGAGCAGTTCGAAGGCGCGCTGCCGGCGTTCCGTGAACAACGCGAACATCGCGTCGATCATGTAGACCTGCAGGAACATCGGGAGTTGCCGTACCAGTGACTGCCCGACGCTGATGCGCGTGCCGGTTTCCCGGACGACGCGGAGCTTCATCACACGTTTGCCGATCGTCTGACCCCACACGCACTCCGAGGCGATCGTGTAGGCGCCGAACATGAAGCTCCCGCCAATGAGGACGATGGCGAGCCCCACGGGGACCATCACCTCGAGTGGGAGCACGAGCGCTAGGAGCCCGGTGATCGATCCCATGACGAGGGCGACGAGGACGATGTCGATCAGTTTCGCCAGCACACGTTCGCCGAGCGGGGCACTGACCATCGGCACCGCAGACAGGTACGATTCGGCGAGCGCAACGGGATCACCGAGCTGCCGCAACACGTCGGCCTCCGATCCGCCATCGCCCATCCTCTCGGCGATGTGACCGCGCAGTTCCACCGCGATCTGCGACCGTTGCGGGGTGGTTGCGGGCATGGCATCCAGTACGCGGCTGATGAAGTCGTCGATCGTCATGGTCATTTTGCACTCCTGTCCTGGTCGAGCAGGCTCCTCATCGCGTTCGCGAATGTCGTCCACTCGTACTTCAGCCGTTCGAGCTGCTCGCGTCCCTTCTCGGTCAGCCGGTAGTACTTTCGTGGAACTCCGCGTTCAGGCGTTTCCCACCGTACGGCGACGAACTCCCCCCGCTCCAGCCGGTAGAGCACGGGATAGAGCGTCCCATCGCTGAGCTCGAGCGCGCCGTCGGTCTCGGCGATCAGTTTCGAAACGATCTCGTAGCCGTAGGCTTCCCCGGGTGACAGCAAGTGCAGGATGATGAGCTCGAGGGATCCCCGCTTGAGTTCCCTCGCGATGCTGCGCCTCTCCTTTGCCCCGTCCGCGTCGGCCGCCATATAGCTGTTACTTTATATCGCCATCTATCTTGTTACGCAAGATATTATACGAAACACAATTAGCTGAAGTTCCATCGTCCGCCGGTCGATCGCTCGAGGGAATCGAGAACACCGGCGGCTGCCTCGTTCTCAGAAATGGCATCCGCCGGTTGTCGAGGGAGATCACGGTGCGCACGAGGGCCGGATGTTCCTACGCGAACCGCAAGCCGGTTACGCCAGGTCCAGCGCCCCAGGCTTGACGGTCCCCGCGACGCGGTACTGCAGTGCCGCGAACGCTTCGACGACGAGCGCGACCACGATCACGAGACCGCGTGCGAGGGGTGTGAACTGGCCCCAGCAAATCAGCAGGGCGGCGGCGCTGCCTGCGACCCACAGGGCGTCGGCGGCCGTGAAGGCCAACAACGTCGAGCGATCAACCGTGTCCTGCATCGCCGCGGCCACCAGCGCGCCTGCGTAGGCAAGCAGACCGACGGTGAGCACATCCATCACCAGAGGCCCATCCAGGCCGAAGTGCGGGTACAGAATGCCGCGGGTCGCCAGCATCCCGATGGCGCCCGCTGCAGTGAACAGAGCGTTGAGCAGAAGTATGCGGTGTGGTGTCATGTGTCGCTCCTTTTGGAAGTAGGTCTGTCGCGAGCATCGGCTACCGCGGCGACCGGCCGCAATTACCTGGGAGGTAATGGCGCGGGCGACGAGGTCGCAGGTAGGATGGCGGGATGGAACCTGCCGCGGCGAGCGAGGAGAATCCGGTCGGTCAACTGTTGCGTGACTGGCGGGCGGTCCGGGGGCTGAGCCAGCTCGATCTGGCGATGCGCGCCGGCTTTTCGAGCCGGCATGTGAGCTTCATCGAAACAGGCCGGACCCAGCCAAGCCGCCAGGCGTTGCTCGTGCTCGCCGAGACTCTGGACGTGCCGCTGCGCGAGCGCAACCGCCTCCTCGAGGCCGGAGGTTATGCGCACGTGTACCGGCATACGCCGCTTGCCGCCGAGGAAATGCGACATGTGCGCGGCGTGCTCGAGTTCATTCTCGACCGGCACGAACCGTACGGGGCGGTCGTGCTGGACCGGTACTCCAACCTGCTGATGGCGAACACGGCGGCCACACGGCTGCTGGGTGGACTGATCGATCCGTCTCTGCTGACGGTGACGCCGAACGTGCTGCGGATGGTCTTTCATCCCCTCGGCCTCCGGCCTTGCATCGTCAACTGGGACGAGGTGGCGGGGACCCTGTTCGCGCGAGCCGAACGGGAGCTTGGCGAGTTCAGCGGAGACAACCCGGGGGCCGAGCTACTGCGAGAGCTGCGCGGCTATGCCGGGAGTGCACGCCGTAATCAATCGGCGGCGATTCGCCCGGCTGACCTTCTTCTTCCAGTGCACCTCAGGAAAGACGGTCTCGACGTTCGTCTGTTCAGCACGATCATGACCCTCGGAACGCCCCGAGACGTGACGCTGCAGGAGCTCAGAGTGGAGACGTTCTTCCCCGCCGACGAAGAGTCGGCGACCCGGCTGACCGAGTGGGCTCCGCATTAGCTACTGCCCGAACAGGTAGCGGACACCGAGCTGAATTTCGCGCCCTGGAAAAAAAGCGATGGGCGTGCCGAACGACGGGCCCGATACCGCATTCACGTTGGAGACGTTCGCCCGGTTGGCGAGGTTGAACGCTTCGACGAGCGTCGTAATCCGGTGATTGCCGGGGAGCCGAAACGCCTTCTCCACGCGCAGATCGACGTTGCCGAACGACTTCACGCGGAACTCATTGCGCGGCTGTGAGACGTCGCGCTGGTCCACCAGGCCGTCTCCGTCGAGATCCTGGATACCGCGGGGGTTGAAGGCGCTGCCGCTTCGCCACGACATGATCCCGCTCACGTTGACATCGAAAGGAAGCTGGACGATTCCGTTAGCGACAAAGATGTGTGGCACGCTCTGGTTCGACTGGCCGTAGTCAACTTCGGGACGGTTGTTATTGCTGAACGTCGAACCGACCCCACCCGTCAGCAGGTTGTCGCGTGCACGGGACGCCGTGTACGAGATCTGAAACTGATACCGCTGGCTTAGGCGCTTCCGGAATGCCAAGACAAGGCCGTCGTAGTTGATGCGGCCATCGTAAGTGACCTGGCTGATCCGCGGACCACCGTCGGTCGTGCGGCCGAAGTTGGCACTGCCCGGCGCCGCGTCGAACAGATTGACGATCCTGCGTGTCAGCAGGTCGCGCGTGCGGCGGTGGACGTAGGTCGCCGAGATGCTGAAGTCCTGACCGAGCTGTTGATCCACGCCCGCCGAGAACGCGCGGGTCCACGGTGTGACGTCCTCCGAGTAGCGGGAGACGTCGCGACTCAGCGCCAGCGGACCACGCGGGAAGAACGACAGCACCTGGTCGCCGACGACCGAACCGCCGGGCACGTCGAAGAACTCCCAGTCCGTACCCGGCCATACCGACTCGAGAAGCGCGAGCGCCTGCGCGGGCGTCTTGCCGGACAGCTGCTGCACGTTGACCGCGGTGACGACGGCTGGCCTCGAGGCATCGGTGACCGGGATGCCGAGGAGGTTGTAGATGGCGAATGGATCCGCCCTGAGCGCGTTGGCCATCGGGAGGTAGGCCGGATTCTCGGCCGGGCCGCGGCCACCAGCCGTCGGGAAGCCAGACGTGATCACGAGGTCGATGAGCGAATCCGTGTAGTCGGACCCGAGGCGCGGCAGGGCAACATCGAACGCGGAGCGGGTGAAGATGCCACCCTTGTCAGGCACGGTTGCCGCGGCACTCAGCAGGTTGCGGTCGTAGAAAATTCCCGCGTTTCCCTTGACGACGGTCTTATGCCGGCCCCCCACGTCCCACGAGGCGCCGATCCGAGGCGACAGATTGTTGGTGTCGTCTCCGAAGAGGCTTGCGTAATCGTATCGGGCGCCGAGGTTGAAGGTGAGATCCGTGCGCGGCTGCCACGCGTCCTGCACAAATGCCGAAAAGTCGTTGCTCGTGATGTCGACCTCGAGGCTGTTGTCGGGATTGGCTGACAGCGTGAAGAAGCGCGCGGCCGACTGCTGAAAACCCAGACGGCTGAAAAGCTCTGCGTTGATCGCATGAGCGTTTGGCGACAAAAAGGCTGCCGAGTACTCGACGTCATTCGCCACGTCGTCCGAACCTGTCAATCCGACCCGGTTGTAGTCCCAACCGAATTTGAAGGTGTGAGTACCGGCCAGGCCGGCCAGGTAACTGCTCAGGGTCTGCGCGGCCTGGACGCGTGAGCTGTCACGTCGGGTGCGTCCGCCAAACGGCGCTCCAGTCTGCACGAAGCCGCTCCGCAGCAGGATCAGCAGAGGCTCGGATCGCTCCGACCGGTCGAGATTATTGCCGCTCAAGCCGTCGAGATAGCTTCCGCTCGTTTCCAAATACAGGTCCGAGCCGAGCACCGCGGTCTCACGAACGACGACTGCCGCGCCGTCGCTGGTCGTAGAACGCGCCGCGCTCGGCAACGCGATGGTACCGGCGACCGGAGAGCTGATCTCGCCACTGGCGTCGTTGGTGCTCCGGTTGACCGAGGCCGACAGCCGGTTCGACGCGCCGAGGTTGATGTCCGTCTTGAACAGACCGACGAAACCGTCGGTCTTGGGGGCGATCCCGAAGTCTTCGGTGCCGCTCGGCGTCGCGCTGCCACCGACGATGAAGGCCGGCAGCACGCTTCGGTCGATGTTGACGCCCCGCTCCTCGTCGGTGACTTCGAGGGAGCCGAAGAAGTAGGCCGTGCCCCGCTTCAGCGGGCCGCCCAGCGAGCCGCCCCACTGGTTGCGCACGAGCTTCGGAACGTCCTGGCCGTCCTCACCAGCAGCAGTCGGAATGTTCGAGGAATCGAAACGGTCGTTGCGGCCGAACCAGAAGCCGCGGCCGTCCAGCCGGTCGCTGCCGGAGCGCGTGATGATGTTGGCCACGCCTCCCTGCGCGCGTCCGAATTCCGCGTTGTACCCGGTCGTGATCACCTCGAACTCACGGATGGAGTCCTGGGTGTAACGCAGCAGCGGCCCGCCGTTGAGCGGGTCGTTGTTCTCAGCGCCATCGACGAGAAACGAAACCGCGGCCCCGCGCTCCCCGAAGATCGAAATAGTGTTACCGGAACCGCCACCTGGATTCGGGCGCGCACCGGGAACGAGTCCAATGAGGTCGAGGAAGTTGCGGCCGTTCAACGGCAGCGCCTCGATCGTCTCGGTCGTAACCCGGCTCGTGACATCAGATCGCGCAGTTTCAACCAGCGCAACCTGGCTGATGACGTCGACCTTCTCGGCGACGCCACCAACGCTGAGGGTGAAATCGAGCACCACCTGCTGGTTGACCGCGACGCGCACGCCCTCGAGCCGTTGCGGCTGAAAGCTGTTGAGCGCGGCCGTCACCGTGTACTCCCCTGCGGGCACCAGCGGCACACGGTAGCTACCGTCGGGGGCGGTGACCACCGAGACGCTCTCGCGCTGCAGCGTGGGACCGATCACCGTAACGGTGACTCCCGGTAGCACCGCACCGCTGGCGTCACGTACTACGCCGACCACGGAGCCCGCAATCTGTGCGGAGAGCCCGGCCGAGGAGAACAGTATTGCGATCAGAGCTGGTAAGGTGACCGTCAGTCGCCGATTCATATGTCCTCCACAGCGGCGCGTGCGAGCTATTCAGAAGATGTCGTTTTACGAAAAGTGTGTAAGGTTGTCAAATCAGAGTGGAGCCAGTGGAGTCCGCTTCGGGCACAGTGATGCGGGCCACCACGAGTTTCCGGCCATCGCCGCAGCACTGACAGTTACCGCACCGAGGCGACCCAGATGTCGGCCTCGCTCGTCGACACCGCGAGATAGAGGGTTCGGTTGTCGCGGGAGATCGTGAACGAGTGGATCATGTCCGGCGCCGTCGACAGCACTTCAGTGACCTCCTTCCCGTCGATGCTTGCCACGTAGAGCGCACGCTCACGCCTGAACAGGACGTGACGACCGTCACGAAGCCAGATCGGCTGGGTTCCCATGCCGGCGAGTTCCCGGAAGCGGTCG
>JACDBQ010000101.1 GCA_013694845.1 Acidobacteriota bacterium | reverse complement strand
GATGAAGATCATGAAGCGGCCCGTGATCGCGCGCGTCCGCTCCCACTCCAAGGGCTGCTCGAGCGCCGCTACGGTAATGTCATTGGTGTCGCGCACGCGCCGCGCGACGAGCTCCACGTAGTCGAGGGCCGATCCGACTACGAGCATGTCAGGCTTGCTCCTCCTGCGCTCGGCCGGTGCGACGGTAGGTGGACGCCGATTCTGCGTCTGGTGTCCGCGACGGCGACCTTATGGGGGCCGCGTGTGCCGGAATAGCGGCACCAGCCCGGGCCTTCAACCACGGCGCGACGCTCGCGTCCAGCCGGCGGCCGCATACATCCGCGAGTTGGGTCGCCGCGACTGCCGCGAGACAGCCGGCGACGACGTCGGTGACGTAGTGGAACCGCATCGAGAGAATGATCAGGGCCTGCAGCAACGCGACGCCCCATGCCAGTGCCTGCTTCCTCCGTGCCGCCCCCTGCGCCGTGAGCTCGGTCGCCAGGAGAGTGGCCAGCGCCATGTGGCCAGAGAAGAAGAAATCCGTCGATGTGCCGTACGTGACCACGATGGTCGGGAATCCGGGGTAGCGCCAGATCATCCCGTCGGGCGGCGGGATGGACACCGATGCCTGGCACAGCTGCCGCATCGCGAGAATCAGCCACAACGCCAGGAGCGGCCGGCTCTCCCGACGCATGAAGAAGAAGGCCACCAGGCTCAACGCCGCCAGATCCACTTCGAGCGACGAGACCGCGAGAATGATGTCGGCGAGCGACGGATGCGCGTTCAAATACGCATTGGCGCCAGCCAGAAGCGCGTGGGTGTGATCCGTGAATCCGGTCACCACTCCACGCGTCTTCTCGAGAAGATGCTGCGTGATGAGCCAGGCCGCGTACACGCCGCCGACTGCAAGACCCTGCAGGCCGCGAACCGACCATCCCTGACGTGCGACGCTCATGTCCCAGACTCCAGCATGCGGCGTATGTCGAGCAGGTTCTCTTTCAGCAGATAGCCGCAGGCCCCCGCTTCCCTGGCCGCCGCTCGCCAGTGCACATCGTCGTAGTCGGTTACGATCAGGACCCGCGCCGACTGGTCGGCCTCAATGAGCCGGCGCGTGGCTTCGAGTCCGCCCATTCGTGCCATCCGCAGATCCATCAACACCCAGTCGTGGCGCCGTGCGCCGTACGCCGCCAGGGCCTCGTCGCCGTCGGCGCACTCGTCCACCTCGTCGGCCAGGTCGGCCACCACTAGTCTGATTAGGTGGCGGAACTGCGGATTGTCATCGACGATGAGCAAGGTCATGCTGGCGGTCCCGATGCGGAGGTGCATCGCGACCGGATTATGGCAAGGTGTCGCTCGGATGAAAACGGAGGCTTCTACCTTTTTCGCGTTGGCAGCATTGCGGGTGCGCCTAGGTAGTTCTGCGGATGCTACAAGTCGGATTGATGTCTGAGTGCGAACTTGGTCAGCGCATGGCTGCCGCGTAGCTCGAGCTTGACGGCGACGTTGTTGCGGTGATGCTCGACGGTGCGTACGCCGATACCGAGCTGGTCGGCGATCGCACGGCTGGTCAGGCCGTCTGCGATCAGCTTCAGGACGCGACGCTCTGCCGGCGTGAGCTGGTCCAACGCCGGCTTCTGCGCCACCAACCTCGTGGCACGTCCGCGGCGATTGATGAGAAACGACGACAACGAGGGGCTGATGTAGTCGCGCCCCGCAGCGACGATCCGGAGGCAATCGACGATTTCGGTGATGGCGTTGTCCTTGAGAACGTAACCGCGCACGCCGAGGTCCAACGCGGCGTTCACCGACTGCTCGTCGTTGTGCATCGTCAGAAAGACGATGGCGGTCGGCAGGCGCAGCTCTCGAACGGCGCGGGCCACGGCAAAGCCGTCCTTGACCGGCATCGTCAGATCGAGCACGGCGACGGCGGCTCCAGCGCCAGTGAGGAGGCCGAGTGCCGTGCCACCATCCGATGCCTCGCCGATCACGGTGAGGTCGGGCTGGGCCTCGATGATCGCCCGCAATCCCTGGCGAAAGATCGGATGATCGTCGGCGATGAGAACGCGGATGTTAGCGCTCATCTACGTCTCCCTCCGCACGCCCCGCTCGATGCGGACCCTGATTGTCGTGCCGTATCCGGCCGCGGATTCGATCGTGTGCGTCCCGCCCAGCATCTGCACGCGCTCAGCGATCCCCTTGAGCCCAAAACCACCCGGGCCTGCGGCCTGATCACGCGATTCGCGTGGGCTGAATCCCTGGCCGTTATCGCGAATGACGATCTCGACCTCATGTTCGTGACTGCGGACCGCGACGTCGGCCGCGGTGGCGTGCGAATGTTTGAGCACGTTGTTCAGGCTCTCCTGGATGATCCGGTAGATCGTAATCTCGTCCGACGACGGGAACAGGCCATCGATGTCGTCGAGCTCGCTGGTGATGTGGATGGCGGCGCTTTTCCCGACCTTCTCGATCATCGCACCGAGAGTGGTCGTCAACCCGAGCTGGTCGAGATGATGCGGCCGCAGGTTGTAGGAGATGGCGCGAACCTCTTCCAGCGTCTGAGCGGCGGTGGCGCCGATTTCCTGAAAATGGGTCAGCGCCTGCGGTCCCGGCTGTGCCATCGCGCCGAGCAGCGCGCGATTCTTCACGACGAGCAGACTCTGTCCGAGACTGTCGTGCAATTCGGCAGCGATGCGCTGCCGCTCGCGCTCCTGCAGTTCGATGAGCTGCCGGGAGAACGCCTGCTGCGCGCCCTGCGCGCGGCGCATCTGCGCGATGCGATAACGCACCGATCCCCAGACCACGGCGATGAGGGCAATGGCGATGCCGCCCATGAACCACCAGGTCTGGTAGAGGCGTGGCGCGACGACTATCGCGAGCGTGGCGGCGGTGTCGCTCCACACGCCTTCGCCGTTGTCGGCAATGACGCTGAACGTGTACGAGCCTGGTGGCAGATGCGTGTAGTAGGCAGTGCGCCGCGCTCCGGCCTCCACCCAGCCGCTATCCAGTCCGGTCATCTGGTAGCGGAATCGAATGGCATGCGGCCGCTGCCAACTGAGGGCGGTGTACCCGATCTCGATATTTTCCTGTCCGGGAGCCAGGCGCACCGGCGTACCTGCGGCAATCGGCCCGCGGTCGACCGTTACGCGCTCGATCAGGACGCGCGGCGGCATGGCGTCACGCCGCCGTGGATCGATGACGACGGCGCCTTTGATGGTCGCAAACCACAACGAGCCATCCTGCATCTTCCAGCCGGCGATGCCTCCGCCGACACCTTCGCTGCTCAACATGCCATCCGCAGTACCATAGGCAAACGACTCGACCGATGCGCGGCGCCCGTCGGCGACGGCGTTGATCTGCTCCAAGCTCGTCCGCCATACGCCGGTATTGCAATTCATCCACAAGTTGCCGTCGTCGTCTTCGAGGATGCTGAAGATGTCGTCGTTGTAGAGACCCTGGCGAGCCGACACGCTCGCGAAGCGCCCGT
>JACDBQ010000078.1 GCA_013694845.1 Acidobacteriota bacterium | reverse complement strand
CGGCCGTCGCGACACTCCGGCAGCAGCTCCAACGCTATATGCAGTACTACAATCACCAGCGGCTACACTCGTCCCTCGGGTACCAATCACCCGTTGACTACGAGCGCGGAGCCGCGTAGAAATCAGGGGTCTACTGAATCGAGGGAAGATCCCGGCGCTGGCGCGATCGAAGGCGCCGCGGCTCAGCGCTGGTCGTTAGTTAGGTCCTGAGTAACGCCGTAGTGCTTGTGGATGCGGCGAAGAGCATCTGCCAGGAATGCCGCTGCAAGGACGAAGACAATGCCGGTCAGGCACGCGCGATCCGAGACGCGCGGCCGCCCACCTTTTGGCCGTCGCGGCGGAATCGGCAGGAGCGGTTCGACAAGATTCCACAACGCATCTGAAGCAGCGCGGCGGTCACACCCGTTCACGCTATCTCGCCGACGAGGATCGTTTCGGAGGTTTTGCTACACGCTCTCTAGGCGGTCCGCTCGCGGGCTGCGTCGAATGCGATCACGGCCGCGGCCGCCAGGCTCAGCGCGAGCAAGGTCGCAGCGAGCGTGTTCCGTGCGGCACGGGGCGCCACCGGCGCGTCCGCCGCAAGCGCCGCATCGAGGATCTGCAGCCGCGGGCTCCGGATGGTGCTCTGCAGGCGGGCGTCTTCATACTGCTTCGCGGCGGTCAGATAGGCGGCGCGGGCGATCTCGCGGTTGCGCCCGAGTACTTCGAGCTGAGCCTCTGCCGCGTAGAGGCGCGTCAGCTTATCGGCGGTCGGCGAATCCAGCTGAAGCCGTCCGACCAGCGCTTTCCGCTCCTGCTCGAGACCCGCCAGTTGCGCGCGATACTCGCCCACGTCTCGCGAAAGCGCTTCGTAGACCGGGTTGACGTAGGGGTCGAGCAGTTCCCCGCGGATCCGCAAGGCCTCCGATTTGTTCTCGGCCTTGTCCTGGCCGGCCATGGTCCCGACCGAGTCCACGCCGCGCCGCACATCGCGCACCTTGTCCTGCCGCCCCAGCTCCGTTTCGGCCTGCTGAAGGCGCGCCCGGGCCCCCTGGATCCTGACGGTCAGGTCGAGGGCATCGGGCCGACGCTCGAGCAGCGTGTCAACGTCCTTGCGCAGCAACTCGATCTGCGCTTTGCGTTGATAGTCTTCGAGGAGCCGCTCGAACCCGTTCAGGCGTTCCAGCGACGCATCCCGTTCGTGCTTGATCTTCTCCGCCGTGTAGTCGATCCCCTCGGTATTCAGGCGCTGGGCGGTCTCGACGACGCGCTCGGCGTAGCGCCGCCCGAGCTGGACGACTTTCTCCTTGTCCTTCAGCCGGACCGCCACCTCGATGATCGTGCTGTCTCGAATCACCTCGACGTCCACGTTCGCCGCGAGAAACTTCTCCGGTGTGAGATTGTGCGGCGGTCCGGACAAGCCGAACTCGGTGAGAAGGCCGGCGGCCAGCGTCGGGCTTTCGACCAGTTCGCGAAACGCGACGATGTTCAGGCGGGTGGTCCGCGGCGTGTCCTCGAGCCCGGTCTCCGATCCCATCAGGCGGAATCGGCTCTCATAGGTCGGCGTCATCCGGCGGTTGATCGTGTAGGTAGCGACGGTGACGATCAGGCCGATGATCAGCAGCAGATAGCGGTACCGCCACAACGTCGCGCCATACGCGACCAGGTCGATCTCGTCGCTCGGCGTCGGCGTGACCTTTCGTGGTGTCGGCACAACGGGCGGAAGGACCGGCGTCTCGCGCGTTACATTGCTCATCAGGTCGGTCGAGACTCACGGCGGAAGGCCGTCACGATCGCACGGACGGCCTGGTGCACGCTCGCGACATCCTCTTCAGTCATCGCGGGATACAGCGGCAAGGACACCAGTTCCCGGTAGAGGCGAGCCGCGTTGGGGATGTCCTCAGCGGCATACCCGTACGAGTCGCGATAGTACGGGTGCAGGTGGACCGGGATGAAGTGCACGCTCGTGCCGATGTTGCACCGGCCCAGTTCCTGGATGATCTCGTCGCGCCCGATCGAGAGGCGCTCGCTCAGAAACCGTACCGGATAAAGATGAAAGGTATTGTTCCGATCCGCATGCCGCACCGGGCGGCTGAT
>JACDBQ010000065.1 GCA_013694845.1 Acidobacteriota bacterium | reverse complement strand
CCCATGTACGCATCGGCCAATGTAAGAATGACATCAATGGAAATTCAAGACGGCGCGACGGAATTGACGAATTCGTCGAACGGCGAACGGGTGCTGATTGTCGAGGACGATCCGTCCACTCGATCAGGACTCGCCGAGCTGGTGCAGGCGTGGGGCTTCATCACCGACGAAGCGCCCGACGGTGAGGAGGCGCTCCGCAAGGTCACCACCTTCCGCCCGGTGATCATCGTCAGCGACCTGGTGATGCCGCGCATGGGCGGCCGTGAACTGCTGCGCGCACTGCACGATCAACTGTCCGACATCACCTTCATCCTGCTCACGGCGCAGGGGACAGTCGAAAGTGCGGTCGAAGCCATCAAGGACGGCGCCTACGACTACTTGAGCAAGCCGGTGGACCCGCAGCGCCTTCGGATCCTGCTGCAGAAGGCCGTCGAGCGACAGGCGACGTTGCGTGAAGTGCGGACCCTGCGGCGGCAACTGCGCGACAGCGGCAGCTTCGGCAGGATCATCGGGAACAGCGCCGGCATCCGCGCGATGTACCGCGTCATCGAGCAGGCCGCCCCGACCAATGCCTCCGTCCTCATTTCGGGGGAGTCGGGTACCGGAAAGGAGCTCATCGCGCAAACGATTCACGAGCTCAGCCCTCGCCAGTCGTTCCCGTTCGTGGCGATCAATTGCGCCGCCATCCCCGAAACCCTGCTGGAAAGCGAGATCTTCGGCCACGAGAAGGGGGCCTTCACCGGCGCCCACGACCGGCGGATCGGCGTCTTCGAGCTGGCCCATCGCGGCACGCTGTTCCTCGATGAGATCGCCGAAATGCAGGCGGCCACCCAGGTGAAGTTGCTGCGCGTGCTCCAGGAGCGGACCTTCAGGCGCCTCGGCGGACGCCAGGAACAGACGGTCGACGTCCGGGTGATTGCCGCGACCAACGTCAACCCGCTGGAAGCGTCCCGCAACGGCAAACTGCGCGAAGACCTCTACTATCGCCTCAATGTCTTCAACGTCGACCTTCCGCCGCTGCGCGACCGTAAGGACGACATTCCGCTCCTGGTGCAGACATTCCTCAATGAGTTCAACCGGATGAACAACAAGACCGTGCGCGGCGTGGATCAGGACGCGATGTACCTGATGGAGCACTACCCGTGGCCGGGCAACATCCGTGAGCTCAGAAACGTGATCGAACGCGCGACGATCCTCGCCGACGGCGAATTCATCGAGGTGAAGCACCTGCCGGCGACGCTCGTGTCGAAGGGGGAGGAGTCGCTACCGACGCTGACCATCGCTCCAGGCACGACCGTCGACGAAGCCGAACGCCGATTGATCCTGCTCACCCTCGAGCATTGTCGCAACAACAAGACGCGCGCCGCGGAGGTGCTCGGCATCAGCCTCAAGACCCTGCACAACAAGCTGAATCGCATGAAAGAGGAAACAGGGGCGAGACATTGATGGTGAAGCTGACAGCTGAGAGCTAACAGCTGAGAGCTTCGCGATGTCGATCAAAGCCAAGCAGGTCGCCGGCGTCACGACCCTCGTCGTCGTCATCGTCGCCATTCTGAGCGCTTATCACCTCGCGACGCTCACCCGACTGAGTCTCGAAGACGCCGCGCTTCGCGGCGAGATGCTGGCGCGCGCCGTGTTCCAGCGGGCGCGTGAGGTCAAGCCCCCCGTCGGAGCGACGCTGGCCGACGCGCTGGCCGAAGACGGCGGAGTGCGTTCGATCCTTCAGTCCGCGATGGGCTTCAACCGTAACGTGACCTATGCGGCGATCGTCGATACCAACGGCGTGGTCATCGCGCACGGCTTCCGGACTGAGGAGGGTCGCCCGATGGCCGAGGAGGACGACCTCGGCGCCATCGTCAGTGCCGGTGTCATCGACCAGGTGCGGGCGGTCTACTCGGACAGCACGTTTGAAATCCGGCAGCAGATGCTCGCCGACGACCAATTGTTCGGATCGATTCGTATCGGCGTGTCGATGGTGTTGATCCAGGAGGAGCTGGAGGTCGGCCTTAAGACGGCCGCCACCAGCATTCTGGTCGCGCTGCTCATCTCGTCGATCGTCGCCGTTCTTCTCGCGCAGTGGATGCTCCGGCCGATCCATGTCATTCAGAGCGGGCTGACCCGGCTCGGACGCGGTGAGCTCGACGTCTCGCTCGATCTTCCGGGTGAGGAGTTTCGCGACCTGGGAAGCTCGTTCGAGGCGGTGAGCGCCCAGCTCTCGGCCGTTCGCGAGAAACCGCTGCCCACCGCGTCCACCGACCTGGAATCGGTGATGGAGAATCTCGAGGACGCCGTCGCGCTCTTTTCCCCGTCGGGCGAGGTGATCTTCAGGAACGCCGCGATGAAGGCGCTGCTCGAGGAACACGACACCAACCCCGTGATGCGGAACCTGATCGATCAGACCCTGGCGGGTCGAAAAGGCATCGGCCCGGTGCCGGTTCGTGCGGGCGCGGTCGGGGGGAGTGGGGACGGCGCCCCGGAGCACCTGCTCATCACCCATGCCATCGAGGACAGCGCCGGCCGATTCGTGGGGGCCATGCTGATGGCACGCAATCTCGGCTATCTCAGTCACGTCCAGTCGACGTTGAACTACTCGCGGAAGCTCGCCGCGCTGGGCCGGCTGATGGCCGGCGTCGCCCATGAAGTGAAGAACCCGCTCAATGCGATGACGATCCATCTCGAGCTGCTCAAGCAGAAGCTCGAGGCGCAGCAGGCCGTTCACGAAGGACGCATGCCCAAAGCGGTCCCGGCGCAAGGCGTCGACATGTACAAGCACGTGAACGTCATCGCCCAGGAGATCCGCCGGCTGGACGAAGTCATGATGGGGTTCCTGAAGTTCGCGCGTCCCGACGAACTGCGGTTGCAGCCGGTGCAGCTGGCCGACCTGATCTCCGATGTGGCGACGACCGTCGGGCCGGAAGCCGGCAAAGCCAACGTCACGATCAAGCTGGAGTGCCCGCCGACGCTCCCCGAGATCAATGCGGATCCCGGCATGTTGCGGCAGGCGATTCTGAATCTTGCCCTCAATGCCTGCCAGGCGATGCCGGACGGCGGGACCCTGCGACTCGCGTGCCGGGCGACCTCCCGTAAGCTTGTCGAGGTCGACGTTGCGGACACCGGCGTCGGCATTCCTCCGGAAAATCTCAGCCGCATCTTCGATCTCTACTTCACGACCAAAGAAAAAGGCTCGGGCATCGGTTTATCGATGGTGTACCGGATCGTCCAGTTGCATGATGGGGAGGTGGAGGTCGAGTCCACGCCCGGAAGCGGGACTCGGTTCCGCCTCATTTTCCCCCAGGCGTAGAGGGTGACGACATGCACGCGCTGAAGACGACAAACCAACGCGACGCGCACGACGACGCGCCGACCACGACGATCAATTTGCTTGAACGAGACGTCGCGTCGGCGCGCCGTCGTGAGCGTCGTGCGAGCCGAGGGCTGCTACTCGTGAGCGTCAGCCTCGCGGGCCTTGCGCTTTCCGCATGCGCGACGGCGCGGGCCGAAACCCCGAGCGAGCGGCTGGTCCTCGACGTGCCGCTGCCACCGCCGCGAGTGATCATCCCGGTGCCGGCCACCCCGGAGCCGCCAGCCGTCGAGCCGGTCGACGACCTTCCGGGCAGTTCCACGCCACCTCCGACCCGTCCGCGGCCGCAGCGCGATCGAGCCGACACCGGCAAGCCCGATCCGAAGCCGGAAGAGATCAAACCGGTGGAGCCCCCGCCCCCGGCACCGTCAAGCGCGCCTGTGCCGAAGCTCAGCATCCCGGAAACGGGCGACAGCGTCCAACTGTCCGCTCAGATCCGCGACCTCGTCGACCGGGTCCGCAGAACGCTGCAGGGCATCCCGGTCGGCCCTCTGAGTGACGCGTTGAAAAAGGCCCATGGCGACGCCAATATGTTCGCGAACCAGGCTGACGAAGCCCTGAAGGAGAAGAACCTGGTTTTCGCGAAAGAGCTGGCCGACAAAGCTGAACGTCTGGCGAAAGAGCTTCAAGGTCGTCGCTCCTGACTCGACCATTTATTAGGGCAAACGAAAAACCCCGCGCCAATACGGGCAGATTGTCAATATCTAGCGCGGTGCCCTGTTTTCAGACACAATATGTGGTGGATTCCCGCTTGACAACCACGTAACGCGGGCGCATATTTGTCCCCGCTTTACGCATCGAAACGACGGGGCCTCCCAGCCCCCGACGGTGTGGCAGGACATTCACGACAACACCTTTTATGGATCCCGGCCTGGGCGGGCATGGTTCCACGTTTCGGAGGGGAAAGATGCAGAAGGCTGCTGTTGGCTCTATGATGAGCCAGGCGGAAACCACCAGCCCGCAGACTTCAACGCGTCCGGCGGCACCAGCGTCGGCGCCGGGGCTTGAATACGACCGCTTTTTCACGAAGGAAGGGATCGACCCGTTCGATGAGATCGAATGGGACACCCGGTCCGCGGTCATTGGCAATGAAAAGGGCTCGGTTGTTTTCGAGCAGCGCGACGTCGAGATCCCACGGTTCTGGTCGCAGCAGGCGACGAACATCGTGGTCTCCAAGTATTTCCGCGGCACCATCGGCACTCCGGAGCGCGAGCGCTCCGTCAAGCAGCTGATTGGCCGGGTGGTCGACACGATCACCGAGTGGGCCACCAAGCAGAAGTACTTCGCGAGCGAAGACGACCTGCAGGCATTCTCGGACGACCTCAAGCACCTGCTTGTCTACCAGAAGGCGGCGTTCAACAGTCCCGTCTGGTTCAACGTCGGCTTCGAGAAGCATCCGCAGTGCTCGGCCTGCTTCATCAACGCCGTGCAGGACACGATGGAGTCGATCCTGGGTCTGGCCAAGACCGAGGGGATGCTCTTCAAGTACGGATCCGGCACCGGTTCGAACCTGTCGAGCATCCGATCGTCGACCGAGCTGCTCGCCGGCGGCGGTACCGCCTCTGGTCCGGTCTCGTTCATGAAGGGCTTCGACGCCTTTGCCGGCGTCATCAAGTCGGGCGGCAAGACCCGCCGTGCGGCGAAGATGGTCATCCTCAACGCCGAGCACCCCGACATCGTCGAGTTCATCAACTGCAAGGTCGAGGAAGAGAAGAAGGCCTGGGCGCTGATCGACGCTGGTTACGACGGCTCGTTCACCGGTCCGGCGTATGCGTCGGTGTTCTTCCAGAACTCCAACAACAGCGTGCGCGTGACCGACGAGTTCATGCGCGCTGTCCTGGACGACGGCGAATGGACGACGCGTGCGGTGCGTGACGGCCAGCCGGTGCAGACCTACAAGGCGCGGGACCTGATGCGGCAGATCGCCGAAGCGACCCACATCTGCGGCGACCCGGGCATGCAGTTCGACACCACCGTCAACGACTGGCACACCTGCCCGAACACGGCGCGCATCAACGCGAGCAATCCGTGCTCGGAATACATGTTCCTCGACGACTCGGCCTGCAACCTGTCGTCGATCAACCTGATGAAGTTCGTCAAGGAGACAGTGGACGGCGCAGACCGTCCTGGAAGCGATGAGTTCGACGTCGTCGCGTTCGAGGCGGCGTGCCGGACGATGATCACCGCGATGGAGATCCTGGTCGACAACTCCAGCTATCCGACGCCGGCGATTGCCAGGAACAGCCACGAGTATCGTCCGCTTGGTCTTGGCTACGCCAACCTGGGCGCGCTGCTCATGTCGCGCGGCCTGCCCTACGACGGCGATTCGGGCCGCGACTATGCCGCTGCCATCACCGCGCTGATGCACGGGGCGGCGAACGCGCAGTCGTCCAAGGTGGCGCGGGATCACGGCGGTCCGTTCGCGGGGTACGAGAAGAACCGCGAGCCGATGCTGCGGGTAATGAAGAAGCATCGCGCCGCGATCAAGGACATAGAGAAGACGCACGTCCCGAAGGATCTGCTCGAAGCGGCGAAGACCGTCTGGGACGAAGTGCTAGAGATGGGGGAGCAGCACGGCTTCCGCAACGCGCAGGCCACCGTGCTGGCGCCCACCGGCACCATCGGTTTCATGATGGACTGCGACACCACCGGGGTCGAGCCGGACATCGCGCTGGTGAAGTACAAGAAGCTGGTCGGCGGCGGTCTCATGAAGATCGTCAACCAGACCGTGCCGATGGCGCTCGCCAAGCTGGGCTACAACACCCAGCAGGTCAAGGAGATCATCGAGTACATCGACGAGAACGAGACCATCGAGGGGGCGCCGCACATCAAGGATGCGCATCTTCCGGTCTTCGACTGTGCGTTCAAGCCGGCGCGCGGGGTCCGCAGCATTCATTACATGGGTCACGTGCGGATGATGGGGGCGACGCAGCCGTTCTTATCTGGGGCTATCAGTAAGACTGTGAACGTGCCCAAGGACGCGACCATCGAGGACATCGAGCAGGCCTATATCGACTCCTGGCGCATCGGCGCCAAGGCCGTGTCGATCTATCGTGACGGCAGCAAGCGCATGCAGCCGCTGAACACCGCGAAGGACAAGGTGGCGGCCGCCATCGCCGCGACCGTCGCCGCCGGCCCGGTCCGGAAGAAGCTTCCCGACGAGCGTCACGCCATCACCCACAAGTTCGACATTTCGGGGCACGAGGGCTACATCACCGTCGGGCTCTTCGACGACGGGACGCCGGGAGAGTTGTTCCTGGTCATGGCGAAGGAAGGCTCCACCATTAGTGGGTTCGCCGACGCCTTTGCGCAGGCGATCAGTTACGCGCTCCAGTACGGGGTGCCGCTGCAGGACCTGGTCGACAAGTTCAGCCACGTCCGCTTCGAGCCGTCGGGGATGACCAAGAACCCCGACGTCCGCTTCGCGAAGTCGATCGTGGACTACATCTTCCGGTGGATGGCGACCAAGTTCCTGTCGGCGGATGCGCAGTTCCGCGCCGGGGTAAACGTCCGCGAGGACCTGGTGACGACGCCGGAGCAGCTGCCGCTGGACGTGGCCGCCGCCGCGGGCGCGTCGCCGACCGGTGCGATCACCTCACCGCGCACGTCGTCCTTTGCGGCGATGCAGAACCAGGAGGACGCGCCGCCGTGCTCGACGTGCGGGTCGATCATGGTGCGCTCGGGGTCCTGCTACAAGTGCGCGAACTGCGGGAACACGAGTGGGTGTGCGTGAGCCCACACCTCTCCATCGACCGTGACGCCGTGTCGGCATTCTGCCGACGGCATCACATCAGGCGGCTCGCGTTGTTCGGTTCTGTGCTTCGCGACGATTTCGGTCCAGAGAGCGATGTTGACGTGCTGGTGGAATTCCAGGCCGGCCACGTGCCAGGCCTGCGCTTCGTGAGCATTGAGCGCGAACTGTCTGGGCTCCTGCAAGGCCACCGCGTCGACATGGTGACGCCCAAATTTCTGAACTCCCGCATTCGGGATCAGGTCTTGAGCGCCGCTGAACCTCTCTATGTCGCCGCGTGACCTGGTATACATCGGGCACATGCTCGACATGGCGGGGAAGGCCGTCAGCAAGACTCGGGGCCTCACGCGCGATGCGTATGACGCCGACGAGACTCTTCGGTTCGCGCTGATTCATCTCGTTCAGGTCATCGGCGAAGCCGCGCGCCACGTGTCCACGCAATTCGCCGACGGGCATCCCGAGATCCCGTGGGCCGACATTATTGGCATGCGTCATAAAGTAGTCCACGACTATCTCGGAGTTGACGAAGACATCGTCTGGCAGGTAGTCATTCACGACGTGCCGAAGACTGGTGGAGTCGCTCGAGCCGCTCCTCTCTCCCGGGCTTGGCCGGTAGGGATCCGATGTCTTCCAAGACAGGCCGGAACGACCCTTGCCCGTGTGTCATCGAGCTCCACACCGACGACGACGTCGTCGTCGTCGAAATGATCAACCGCGCGATCCTTTGATCCATACAGACAACGAGGAGGTGAAGAGCATCCACCGCGTGTGCGGCACGCTCGAGGCGCTGGCCGACACCGGCGTCCAGGCGCTGGCGCGACCGGATTCCGAGTTCGTGCCGGATCCGGAGGATCTCGTC